>JAYTHT010000572.1:0-9074 GCA_043732365.1 Novosphingobium sp.
GTGTTGTTCCGGGGGATAACCAAGCACGAGGCCCGCGAAAAACTCGACGCCTTGCGCGAAACCTTTTCCGAGCGACGTTTTGTCAACCGCAAGACCGACGACCCGATCGGCAAGATCACGTTTTCAGGCGGCGTGGCGGATGTGTTCGCCTATCCCAATCCGCGCGATGCGCTACGTGCCGCCGACGAAGCCTTGTACCTCGCCAAAGAACAAGGTCGCAACGCCGTGATTGCCGCGCCCTGACATAAGTCAGCCAAACGGCCATTACTTCAGCCAACCCGCTTCGCGGTACCAAATCGCGGTCGAATGAAGCCCGCGCCGGGTATCGACCTGGGGCCGCCACAAATCGGCCGGGGGTTGCATCAGCACGTCCGATACCCAGTCGGGGTGGCACATGTACCCCACCCGGTCGAGCGTCAGTTTCGCGCGGTCCTTGCGCACGGCACGGTCGGCGCGCGCGACCCATTCGAGCACGCGGCGGGGCAACGGCACGGCAAGGCCACGTCGGCCCACTGCGATACCGATCGCATGCGCCAGTTGCACATGGGTCCATCCGCCCGGCACGCCGTCGTCTGGTTCAAAGGTCAATCCGGTCACATCCTCGCCGCCGGGGATCAGCGCCAGCAGCAAGTCGGCCAGATCGCTGACATGGATCAGCGACACCCGGCCTGCCGGCGGTAGCGGCACGATGCCGCCCTTTGCCAGGCGGAACAGTTCGAACATTTCGGTGTCGCGCGGGCCAAACACCGCAGGCGGGCGGACGATCGTCCAATCCAGGCTCGATGCCGCGACAATCCGTTCGCCCTTGCGCTTTGACGCGCCGTACAGCGACAGATCGGGCTCACGCGCCGACAGCGACGACACATGAACCAGACGGTTGATCCCGGTGCCAAGCGCGGCGTTGACGACATTCAGCGTGCCGCGCACATTGCCCGCGTCAAATCCCGCCGCATCGACGCTGTTCACCACACCGGCGATATGAATGACCACGGTCGCCCCCTGCACCAGGCGGCGCAGCGCGCGTTCATCGTCCAGATCGCCGCGCACCCATTCGACCCCTGGCCGCGCGTCCTGTTCGCGCCGTGCCAAGGCGCGCACGTCATAGCCGTTGCGTAGCGCGGCATCGAGCACCGCCTGCCCGACAAACCCGGTGGCGCCTGTAACAGCAATCAATTGCGCATCACGCGTGGCCATCACACCAGAACCAGATGGTCACGGTGGACCAGCGCCGAACGCGGCGCATAGCCAAGGATTTGCGCATGAACGCGTGTGTTGCGGCCGGCCAGCGCGGCGCATTCGGCGGCATCGTATTCGGACAACCCGCGCGCCAGTACCTCGCCGGTCGGGCTCAGCACCGCGATCGCGTCGCCGCGCACAAACTGACCCTCGACCCGGACAACGCCCGCCGCCAGCAGGCTGGCCCCTTGCGCCAGCGCGGCGGCGGCACCTGCATCGACCTCGACCGACCCACGCATGCGCATTGTGCCGCCCAGCCACGCCTTGCGCGCCGCCTTGCGCGGGCGCGCAAGAAACAGCGTGCCCCGCCCGGACCCCAGCGCAGCGGCGATCGGCGATTGCGGGCGGCCATCGATGATCGCCAGTGCAATCCCGGCCAGGCCTGCAATTTCTGCCGCCTGCAATTTGGAAGTCATCCCGCCCGAACCGAGCCCCGATGCCGATCCGCCGGTCGCCATCGCGCGAATTTCGGGGGTGACGCGGCGCACCACGGGAACGCGCGTGGCCCCCTCTTCGCGCGGGTCGCGATCATACAATCCGTCGATGTCCGACAACAACAGCACCGCGCTTGCGCTCGCCGCCTGCCCCACTCTCGCGGCAAGGCGATCGTTGTCGCCAAAGCGGATTTCCTCGGTCGCCACCGTATCGTTTTCGTTGATGACGGGCACCGCCCCGCGCGCCAGCAAAGTGCCGAGCGTCGCGGTGACATTCAACCAGCGCCGCCGATCCTCCAGATCGTCGAGCGTCAGCAGCACTTGCGCCGCGGTCAAATCATACCGCCCCAACAGTTCGGCCCAGATCCCGGCAAGCGCAATCTGCCCTACGGCGGCGGCGGCCTGCGCATCGGCCAGGCTACCCCGGCCACCTTTGGCCAGGCTCAGCCGGCGCGCGCCCAGCGCAATCGCGCCCGATGAAACCACGATGACCTCTTGCCCGCGTGCCCGTGCCGCCGCCAGTTCGGCGACCAGCGCATGCAACCACGCGCGGCGCGGCTCTCCATCGGTACCAACCAGCAGCGCCGACCCGACCTTGATAACAAGGCGGGGCGTCAGCGCGGGATCGGCGAAGTGGTCAAGCTGGGTAATAGTCATGATCGCGTTCGCTTAGAGCATCGTGCAAAAAAGTGGGAACCGGTTTTTTTGCAAAAAACGATGCGGCTGCAAAAACGAGCATCGTGCAAAAAAGTGGGAACCGGTTTTTGCAAAAAACGATGCGGCGGCCCTTAGCTCACAATTGCGATCAATACGGCGACCAGGGCTGCCTTGTTTCCTCGTTTTCGATTTCACCGGCGGGGCGTTCGGTTGCAGTCGACGCGGGCAAATGTTCGAGCACCGCATCGAGCAGCGCATCCATGCCTTTGCCCGTTGCGCCCGAAATCGGAAACACCCGGTCGGCGCCCGCCGCGATCAGTTCGGCCGCAAATGCGCGGACCAGTTCGCCATCGACCAGATCGATCTTGTTCAACGCGATCAGGCGCGGTTTTTCATCGAGCCCGGCACCGTAATTGGACAACTCCTCGGCCACTACGCGCATCGCTTCGACCGGATCGGGACCATGGATATCGACCAGGTGGATCAGCACGCGGCACCGTTCGATGTGCCCCAGAAAGCGGTCGCCGATCCCGGCGCCATCGGCCGCCCCGGCGATCAGGCCGGGAATGTCGGCCAGCACGAATTCGCGATTGTGGTGGCGTACGACGCCCAACTGGGGCCGGGTCGTGGTAAAGGCATAAGCCCCGACTTTGGCCTTGGCATTGCTGATCTGATTGATGAACGTCGATTTGCCCGCGTTGGGCAGGCCCACCAGGCCCGCATCGGCCAGCAGCTTCAGCCGCAGCCAGACCCACAATTCTTCGCCCGGCCAGCCTGGCCCGGATTGGCGCGGGGCACGGTTGGTTGACGATTTGAAACTGGCATTGCCGCGCCCGCCATCGCCGCCACGCAACAACAAGACGCGTTCGCCCGGCTCGGTAAGATCGAGCAACACGGTTTCGCGATCGTCGTCGAGCACTTGCGTGCCGACCGGCACTTTGACTACCAGCTCATCGCCGCCCGCGCCATAACGGTTCTTGCCCGAACCGCCGCCGCCGCGCTGCGCTTTGAAATGCTGGGTATAGCGAAAATCGATCAGCGTGTTCAGCCCGGCAATCGCTTCGAACACGATGTCGCCGCCTTTGCCACCATTGCCACCGTCGGGGCCGCCGTATTCGACATATTTCTCGCGCCGAAAAGCGACCGCGCCGGCACCACCGGCGCCCGAACGGATAAAGATTTTGGCCTGATCGAGAAAATGCATCGTTAAAGTGTCCGGTCACGGGTATTTTGGCGCGATAAGGTCTGCTTCGCGCGAATACGGCAAGAAGCCCACCCCTGACGCATGCGACCCGCTGCGGCAAACCGCAACCAATCTTCATACGCCAGGCGCAGGCTGGTTCGTTGTCGCCAGGACCGGCCTGTAATCCGGGGCCTCGCAGATCGTTACACGCTGGTGGAGCCGAGGGGGATCGAACCCCTGACCTCGTCATTGCGAACGACGCGCTCTCCCATCTGAGCTACGGCCCCGTTCCAGCGTTCGGACCGACCGGCGCAAACGGCCCGGAATGCGGGTTATTCGCGCCTGACGGAGAGGCGCGCCCATAGCGTAGGACCAGCCCTGTTGCCAAGCTCCAAATTGGCAGACAATCAAGGCGTGCGTTCAGTTGGCACAGGCGCACGCCAAGACTTGAACAGCCTATTTGTTGGGCGGACCGGCGGCCGGGCGAGAGGACAGGTCGGGAGCCGTGCTATCTTGCGGACCGCTCAAGAGATCGGGCATGCGTGAAGGTTGCGCCGGTTGACCACCAGGCGTCTGCGTTGGCCGAGCCACAGACTGGACCGGGACCTGCTGATACGGGGCCTGCTGATACGGGGCCTGCTGATATGGGGCCTGCTGATATGGGGCCTGCGCCCCAACCTGATTGTGGAACGGCTCGGTCGGTGGACGTGGCGGCGGCGGTGCCTGTTGGCTAAACTGCCCGACGCTCACCCGGCCGATCCGGCCGTACTTTTCTTCCCACGCGGCCAGCGCGTTTTTGTATTTGTCGTAGCGGGTGTAAAAATCGTCAAATACCTTTTCGATCAACGGCACTTTGGCCGTTGCAAGCATGACCAGCTGATCAGGCGGCACATTGACGCCGTCCTGCAACACCTGATCCACCACATTGCAGAATTCGTCCTTGGTCGGGGGCAGCGCGTAGTGGTTGTACAAAACGGTCAGGTAGTCATCGCGCAATTTTTCACCACCACGTTGGTATTTTGCCCGGAATTCGTGGTCCATCGCGTCATAGATCGATTTCAACACGGTGGCATTACGCACCAGAAACGCACGATAATTGGCCAGGATCGCGACATTGCGGGGATCGCGGCAATCGAGGGCTGCAACCGTATAGGCAGAGCGCAAGTTCCACACGATCTGGTTGGTCGAAACCTTGCGATTGACCGATTCACGCTGACCATCGGCACCAATTTCGGGGGTAACGAGCGAGGGCGCCGATCCATCGGGCGGTATCGGACGCGCCGGTGGTGGCACTTCAACCAAAGGCGGCGGCGGCGGTGGTGGTGGCGGCGGTGGCAAGGGTTTTCCCGCACACGCAGCAAGCGCCAGGGCCAGGGCCGCGCCTGCGACCATGCGCCAATACCGTGAACCTGCATGTGATGGTATCAATGCGCGTGCAGCTTTCGGGCCAAATCCTGGCCCAAATTCCGGCCCAAATTCTGGCCCCGCCAACTTATCGCTATCATTCACGGTCTTCAAAACCTTTCACCGCTGGCTATTGCCCAGCTCTGGCCCTCACCGCCCCCGGCTACCGCGTTTACACAAGCGGCGGCTCTGCGAAAAGCAAAACGCCTCGCAGGATGTAAAAATCCTGCGAGGCGTGGGATATATCTACCAGTGTCGGGCACACGCGGATTCTGCAAAAAATCGGCAAATCCGGATCAGCGACGATCGCCCATGAAGCGCAGCAGAAACATGAACATGTTGATGAAATCAAGGTACAGTTGCAACGCACCCAGGATCACCGCTTTGCCGGCCATTTCGGTCCCGGCCACCTGGCTGTACTGCGATTTCAGGCGTTGCGTGTCATACGCGGTCAGGCCGGCGAAAAGCAGCACGCCAAGAAAGCTGATGCCCCAGGCCAGACCCGGCGAATGCAGGAACATATTGACGAGCGACGCGATCAGGATGCCAACCAGCCCCATGATCAGGAACGTGCCCATGCCCGACAGGCTTTTGCTCGTGGTATAGCCAAACAGGCTAAGTCCCGCGAACGCCCCGGCAGTGGCAAAAAACGTCACCGCGATCGACGGTCCTGTATAGATCAGAAAAATTGCCGAAAGCGACAGCCCCATCGCAACGCTGAATGCCCAGAACAACCCGCGCATGGCGGTGGTCGACAGGCGATTGACGCCAAAGCTCATCACCATCGTGAACGCAAGCGGCGACAGCGCGATCACCCAGCGAAGCGGGCTGGTCAGCACTGCTTCGGCCATGCCGGACGCGGCAAAGCCCAGCGCAACGACACCCGACAGCAACACGCCCGAGGCCATGTAGTTGTAGATCGAAAGCATATGCCGACGCAGCCCGGCATCATAGACAGTGCTACGATCCCAGTTGCCGGATAGGCTCGGAGACGCGCCGAAGCCCGTCGTCGTGGGCCGTGGGTCGTTCCAGTTTGCCATGAGCTTAAAGTCTCCAAGTGTCAGGCCGTCAATCGGGCCCGCGGCTGCAATATCGCCCCGGACGCCCCCGCTTTCAAGCGAAACCCGCGAAAATTCTTATGCCACAAAGGGCATTGCGGTTCGCTGAACAAAACGTGGGTCAAACCATCAGGTTTTTAGCGCGCGGATCGCCTCTGCGGTCATCTGTGCGCTGCGGTCGCGTGCGGCTTTCAGCATATTCTCGATCAGCGTGGCGAGCCGGGCATCCGCGTCGAGCACGTCCAGGCCAACCTGGGTCACACCGCCCGGGCTGGCGACCCGGCGCGCCAGTTCGGAGGGGTTATGCGGCGATGCGGCGGCCAGCTGCGCGGCGCCCTCGACCATCGCCAGCGCCAGCCGGTCTGCCTGTTCGCGCGGCAGGCCCAGCGCTGCCGCCCCGCTCGCCAGCGCATCGATGAACCGATAGACAAATGCCGGGCCCGACCCCGCCAGCGCCGTGACCAGATCCATATCGGCCTCGTGCGCCAACCATTCGGCCTGACCCAGGGGTGCCATCAGCGCATCGGTGCGGTCGCGCGCGGCGCCCATGGCATCACCAAACAGCGCGATCGGCGATTTGCCCAAAGCGGCGGCCAGGTTGGGCATCACCCGGACAATCGCACCCGCCTGCGAAAATGTCGCGCGCAATGTCGCCAGATCAACCCCGGCCAGAATCGACAAGACCAAAGTGGTGTTCCCGATCAGCGGCGCGATGGCCGTGGCAGCGGTGCCCAATTGATGCGGTTTGAAACCGAGCAGGACGACATCGGCGCCAGAATCAGCCCCAGAAACCTCCCTACCTGTGAAGGGCGCAACGTTGAGCAGGCGCACCCCGGGTGGCGCAGCGGCTAGATACGGGTCAATAACAGTAAACGCCGCCGGATCGAATCCACCTGCCAGCCACCCGGCCAGCATTGCTCCGCCCATGTTGCCACAACCAAATTGGAAAATACGCAAATCAGGCCCCCTGCCTATCGCTACCGCAAAGAGTCTGACACGAAACTCGCAAAGGAGCGAGTTTCGGATGGGCCATCAGGCTTCGCCGACCGCATCGACCAGCGCACTCGCAAGCGCTTCGGCGGGGCTTTTGTCGCCCCACAAGATGAACTGGAACGCGGGATAGAACCGGTCGCATTCATCGACCGCCGCCTCGATCGCGGATTGCGCCTGATCGAGGCTGAGCAGGCCTTCATCCCCGAGCATCAGGCCATGGCGGTACAACAGCACGCCGCCGTTCGACCACATGTCGAAATGCCCGACCCAGACTTGTTCGTTGATCAGCGCCATGACTTCGTAAACTGCGGCGCGCTTGTCATCGGCCACGCGGATATCGGGCAGACACAGCATTTGCAGCACGTGGTCTTCTTCGCGCCAGATGCAGCGGATCTGGTAATTGGCCCAGGACCCCTGGATTTCACCATGGATTTCGTCATCGGACACAAATTCAAACGGCCAGCCGCGCGCCTCAAACAGCGACGCAAGCATGTCGACAGGCGCCGCATCCTCGCGCTCGGCATTATCGTGGGCAGTCCGCATCATCGGCACTCCAATACACCAGTCCAGTTATGGCAGGCGAAACCCTTTTTCGGCCCCCCGGCGCACGTCAACCAACTGCTGTCGCTTGCCATCAGACCCATCGCCAAGGCGCCAGCAATGGGCAATGACAGGCATCAAACGTGTTGCGCAAAACTCGATAAGACTGTGCAAAACCTGTGGACACAGAGGTCAAAACCGCCTGAGCGCCCGTTTGGGTCCATTCCTTATAGGATGATTGGCCACGCTTTGCCCGTTTGGGTCTGGGCCAGACGATACCGGCCGCTCTCCCGCCCGACCGTTCACACCAGCTGGGTCTTGATGGGAGGTCGGGCGGGGGGAGAGGGAATTCGCTCTTTCGCAAATTGAGAATCACGAACCGAGGCTATCGATCGCTTGTCCTGCGGGGCTGGTCCATTCGAAGCCTGACACACCGTCCTTGCGCAATTCGGCGATGAAGTCCTGCGCCTCGGCATCGCTGTCGAACGGCCCGGTCAACAATCTGAAATTGCTGTGCCACGGCGTCAGATACGGCTTGCGGCCTTTCAGTCCGTGCGCCTTGCGCACCATCGCACGCCATTCGCCAGCCATCTTGTCGCGATCTCCGGCGGTCAGCACCTGCACCCAGATGCGGCTGGCGTAGTGCGCCTTGCGCCCACCTTTTTCGGTGGCCTTTTCCCCCTCTTTGTCGCGGTTCTTGCTTTTGGTCTTATCGTGATCTTTGCCATCCCCGGATTTCCCATCCCTTGACTTGCCATCCCCGGATTTCGATGGGCGACTGTCGTCGCTTTCGCTGTCGCGGGAAACGCCGCCGGGGCCATCGGGCCGGTCACCCTTTACGGCGGGCAGGCACGTTTCGCTGTCATCGGGGGCCCGCTTTTTGCCTTTCGCGTTGTGCAAAGTGCCGTGCGCCGATTTTGCTTTGACGGAACGGGTGCTTTCGGTTTTGGCCGCTGCCTTGCCCTTGCGGCCTTTGGCCGTGAGCGCCGGCTTGCAGGGTTCGAGCGCCGGCTCGGCATCGGCATCGACATCGACATCTTTTGCCGCTGCCCTCCCTTTGTCGCCTTTGCCTTTTGCGCCTTTGCCTTTGGCAGTCGACTTGTCCGTGGCGCCAGATTTGTCCTTATCCGGCGTTTTGTCCTTGTCAGGCCCGTCGGCTGCGACTGCGGCCGCGGCTTTGTCTCTGGCGGATTTTGCCCGGCCCCTGCTGTCTTTGCCTGACTTGGTCAAAGCCACGTCAGCCTTTGCCAACTGCGCGCTGCCAGCTTTCGCCTGTTCGGCATGGTGTGGCGGGGATGCGACCACGGGCACAGCACGAACCGGGGGAACAGGTTCGACCACGGCACGTTGCGACGCCACCGGTGGTTCGACCGGGGCGGACCCTGGCTGCGTCGCGGATTGCCCAGCGGCGGGCGCGGTTTGCGCAGCAGTCAGCATCGCAGTGCCAGCGACTGGCGCATGCGTGCCTGGCACGGACGGTGTGGGTTCCGGGATTGCTGGTGCAAAGGCTGCGGGCGGTGAAGCCACTGCAACCTGGGTCGGTGGGGCAGTCGCTGGAACTGGTGTCGG
>JAYTHT010000573.1:0-24353 GCA_043732365.1 Novosphingobium sp.
CGCGCGAGCATGACCGAACCCAATTTGCCTCAAACCAATCTGCCAGGCATCACCATGTCGGATGCCGCGCTGATCGAATCGACTTTGCCCGATGCGGCACTTTCCGAAACGACCGTGGCCGGCCTGCCGGGCCACGATCCACAACACAGTGACAGCATGTCGACTCTGGCGGTCGGCGCGATCGGTGTGGTGTTTGGCGATATCGGCACCAGTCCGCTGTATTCCTTGCGCGAAAGCTTTATCGGCGCGCATCCGCTGGCGGTCGATCCGGCGCATATCTACGGTGTGCTGTCGCTGATTTTCTGGACCATGACGCTGATCGTCACGGTCAAATACGTCTTTGTGATCCTTCATGCCGACAACAAAGGCGAAGGCGGCAGCCTGGCGCTGCTCGCGCTGATCGGGCGCCGCATGGGGCCCAACAGGTTGACCGCGCTGACCGTGTTGCTGGGCATTATTGCCACGGCGCTGTTTTATGGCGATGCGATTATCACCCCGGCGATGTCGGTGCTGTCGGCCGTCGAAGGACTGGAAATCGTTCAACCCGCTTTTGCCAAACTGGTCCTGCCGATTTCGGTGGTGATCCTGATCGGGCTGTTTGCAATCCAGTCGCGCGGCACTGCGGCAGTGGGCAAACTGTTTGGCCCGGTCATGCTGGTCTATTTCGCAGTGATCGCAGTGCTGGGGATCAACGGCATCTGGCAGGCGCCCGAAATCCTGTGGGCAGTTAATCCGCTGTATGCAGTGCACTTTTTCACGCTCGACCCGATGCTGGCGTTTTTGGCGCTCGGGTCGGTGATCCTGGCGGTCACTGGCGCCGAGGCGCTATACGCCGACATGGGCCATTTTGGCCGCCGGGCGATCATGATCGCGTGGCTGTGGGTCGCATTTCCGTGTCTGTTGCTAAATTATATGGGCCAGTCGGCGCTGTTGTTGCGCAATCCCAAACTGGTCGAAAACCCGTTCTTTCTGATGGCGCCCGATTGGGGCCGATTGCCGCTGGTCATCCTGGCCACGCTCGCCACGATCATCGCCAGCCAGGCGGTCATTTCGGGCGCATATTCGATCTCGCAACAGGCGATCCAACTCGGTTTCCTGCCGCGTATCCGCATTTTGCACACCAGTGCAAGAGCGGCCGGGCAGATCTATGTGCCGCTGGTCAACTGGCTGTTGCTCGCGCTTGTGCTGCTGCTGGTTGTGGGGTTCAAATCTTCAAACAATCTCGCGTCGGCGTATGGCATCGCGGTGACCGGCACGATGTTCATCACCGCCTGCATGCTGGGCATTTTGACCTTTGCCGTGTGGAAATGGCCGCCGCTGCTGGCGGGCGCGATGACTGCGGTGTTCCTGATTGTCGACGGCGCCTATTTTGCATCGAACATCACCAAAATCCCCGATGGCGGCTGGTTCCCGCTGATGATCGCGACCGTGGTGTTCATCGTGCTGACCACCTGGGCAACCGGCCGGCGAATTTTGCGCGAACGGCTAGCCGAGGACTCGATGCCGTTTGACCTGTTTCTCAATTCGGTCTGCGATAAAGTGCGCCGCGTGCCCGGCACATCGGTATTTCTGTCATCGACCACAGAGGGCATTCCGCCAGCGCTGCTGCACAACCTGAAACACAATCATATCCTGCACGAACGCGTGGTCATCCTGACCGTCGAGACCGAAGGCGTGCCGCATATCCCGTCGGAATCACGGCGCGTGGTCGAAGGGATCGGCCATGGCTTCTATCGCATGATCATTCGCATCGGATTTATGGACGAGGCCGATGTGCCTGCCGAACTGGCCCTGGAACAGCGCGCGGGTGGACCGTTCAAGCCGATGGAAACCAGCTATTTCCTCGCGCGCCAGACGCTGATTGCATCCAAGCGCCCGGGCATGGCGCTGTGGCGCGAAAAACTGTTCGCGTGGATGGTCCGCAACGCCGAAAGCGCAATGCAGTTCTTCCGTCTGCCAACCAACCGCGTGATCGAACTGGGAAGTCAGCTCGAACTTTAGGCGATCAAACCGCCCGGCATCGACGCGTTCGATCTGACGCGCTTGATGCCCTCGACCATCAATCCAGATTCCCGCATCCCGAGATTCGCGGGCGAAGGTGCGCTGGCGGTGGTTGAGGCAAGATGACCGACGTCGCGGCAGACGCGCCCGGTTCAGCGGAAATTGTCGGCGTAGCTTTGTAATTTCAGCCGGCGTGGCGGGGTTGCCGTCACATGCACCGCAATGCCATTGCGATCCGCGTAAGCGCGCGCTTCGGCTTCGCTGGCGAAAGTCAGGATCACCTGCGCCTTGGTGTCGCCCGATCCGGCCCAGCCGGTCAGCGGGTCGGGCTTTTTCGCCTCTGCCGGGGCAAATTCGAGAATCCAGTGGCCGGTCCGGGCTCTGCCGGACTGCATGGCGCTTTTCGGGCGCTGATAGATGCGTGCTGACATGATCGCCGCTTGGAGCCGAATCGCGGGAAAAACAAGTCCGTAACTTGGGATCAATCGCGCTTTTGCGCTTCAAAGGCGTTGCGGGTCTTTAAGCTGGGCGCTTCGGTCCATGGCGTGTCGGGCCAGCGATGCCGGGGGTAGCGGCCTTTCATATCCTTGATCACATCGCGCCACGACCCGCGCCAGAACCCGGGCAAGTCAGCGGTGGTCTGGATCGGGCGGCCACCGGGCGACGTCAGTGACAGCAGCAGCGGGCGCGGCGGTTGGCCGATCGTGGGATGGCGATCGAGCCCGAACAGCGCCTGCACGCGCAATTCCACCGTTGGCCCGCCGTCGTGGTCATAATCGATCGGGTGGCTCGTGCCCGCCAAAGTGCGAAATTCCGCCGGGGCGAGCCGATCCAATACCTGACGCTGGTCCCAATCGAGCTGTGCCAGCAAAGCCTCGTGCAACCGCCCCGGCGCGATCGCAAAATCGCGCCGTCCGTTCAGCAGCGGCGCCAACCACTGGTCCGCGCTGGCCAGCAAGGCCGCATCGGCCAGCGTAGCAATCCCGGCATAACGCGCGCGTTTGATCAGGGCGCGGCTGGCAACACCAAGGGGCAGCAACGCGAGCCCGGTTTCGCGAAGCACCGCGATCAACTGTGCGACGACCGCTGCGCCGTCGGGCGCCGGATCGGGCACTCGCGCCAGCACGATCGCGCCCAGGCGCCGTTCGATCCGCGCCTCGACCCGCGCCTCTGCGGTATTCCAGTCGATGGTCGTGCGTTGATCCAGCCGGTGCGGCAAAAACCGCGCCAGATCGGCCTCATCCAGCGCCAGCGCAGCGGTGATCCGCGCGCCGCGTGCCTCCCCTTGCGCATCGCCGATCACCAGCCAGCGCGAGGTCACAAATGGCGATGCCGGATCGAGGCGATAGCCGCGCCCCCCGGCGGCCAGCCAATCTTCGCTGCTGGCCGAACGCGCGCGCGCAATGCGGTCGGGAAACGCCTCTGCCAACAACACGGCGTGAGGCAATTCGTCCTGATCGCCCGCAGGCACCTGATGCAAAGCGGCCCGGGCCCAGCGTTGCGCCAGATCGCGCGCGGCCCCGGCGCGTCCCGAACGATCCGCGTTCCACGCGTCCAGCCGCCGCGCCAGATCATCGCTGCGTCCGCCCAACCCGCGTTCCTGCAACAATAGCGCCAGCCGCGCCGCCGTGGTGCACGCGCGCGGCCCATGGCTGGCGGCAAACAACAGCATATGCGCCAGCGCGGGCGCCATCGGCAGGCGCGCCATCGCCGCACCATGCGCCGTAATCTGGCCATCGCCATCGATCGCCCCCAACGACCCAAGCATGGCGCGCGCCGCGCCGAGCGCAGCGGCGGGCGGCGGATCGAGCCAGGCCATCGCGGCGGCATCGCCCGCGCCCCATTGCGCCAAGGTCAGCGCCAGATCGCCCAGATCCTGAGTCAGGATTTCGGGCGGCGCAAACGCGGCACGCCCGGCATGCCCGGCCTCTTCCCATAGGCGGTAGGCGATGCCCGGCCCCTGGCGTGCGGCCCGGCCCGCGCGTTGCGCCGCCGCCGCCTGGCTGGCGCGCATGGTCACCAGCCGCGTGACGCCCGCCGACTTGTCAAATTCGGCATGGCGCGCCAGCCCGGCATCGATGACGACGCTGACACCATCAAGCGTCAGCGAGGTTTCTGCAATGCTTGTCGCCAGCACGATCCGGCGGCGGCCTGTGGCATCGCGGCGGATTGCGGCGCGCTGCCCGGCCGGTTCGATTTGCCCGTGCAGCGGCAGGACCAGCACATTGGGCAGACGCATCGCCAGCACCTCTGCCACGCGCTCGATTTCGCGCACCCCGGGCAGGAACGCGAGCAAGTCGCCGGTTGTTTCACCCCAGGCGCGCACGATCGCACTGGCCATCTGCGCCTCGATGCGTTGTTCTGCGCCGCTGCCAAGCCAGCGTATTTCCAACGGAAAGGCTGTGCCCGCGCTTTCGATGACCGGGACCGGCGCACCGCTGCCGCGTTCGAGCAAAGCCGCAAACCGCGCGCCATCCAGCGTTGCCGACATGACCAGCAGGCGCAGATCGGGACGCAACACCGCCTGCGCCTCAATCGCCAGGGCCAGCCCGAGATCCGCATCGAGGTGGCGTTCGTGCGCTTCATCGAACAACACCGCCGCCACCCCTGACAAATCCGGGTCAGACAGGATCAGGGCGACAAAAATGGCCTCGGTCATCACCACGATGCGGGTTGCGGCAGATCGTCTGGAATCGAGCCGCGTCACATAGCCGACGGTTTGGCCAACCGGTTCGCCCCGTTCGTCGGCCATGCGTTCGGCCGCGGCGCGTGCCGCGACCCGGCGCGGGCTGAGCACGATGACCGTGCCACCTTTTACCCAGGCTTGATCGATCAGCGCCGGTGCGACCGCCGTGGTCTTGCCAGCGCCCGGCGGCGCGATCAGCACGGCCCCGGGACCCGCAGCCAGCGCATTGAGCAAGTCATCGAGGACAGCATGGATTGGCAACCGGATCACGCGCTGCGCCATAACCCCCAAAACCTATCGTGCGCAAATGTAGGGATCGGTTTTTCGCAACGACTGGCGCAGGTCGCGGAACAATGAATTTTCCCCAGAAAACTATGACGCGGCCCATAAGGGCATCGCGCTCATGGCATTTACTCGCCAGGCCGGTGTGGTATTATTCTTTGCTGGTGTGGGAAAGGTTTGCCGTCATGTTTCTGGATGTCCGCGATCCGTGGCCACCGCTTCCGCCATCGACGCCCGAACCGGGCAAGCCGGTGCTGGACAAACGGAGCGAACGCGTCGTCGGGCTGGTCGTGGCCGTCAACCTCGGGCTCGTGTTGCTGGCGCCAATTGCGGGCAGTTCGGTGATCCAGGCGGTGGTCTTTATGTTCAGGCGTTGGCACTTTTAGGAATCCGAGGCATCTTTAGGAATCTTGGGCACCGTTAGGAATATGGGGCACCGATCGGCGTTGGGCCAGCCGGCCTATTCGTTGTCCAGCTTGTTGTATTCGGTCACGATTCCCTTGGGCACTTCTTCAAAATCGTCCCACGGCAACTCTTTGTCGAGTTTCAACGACCAGCGTTCAAGCCATTCAATGCCATCCTTGCCAGTATAGATATCGGGCGTCAGGTAGGCGGGATCGGACATCGCTTTGGCCAGCGAAACCGGATGCAGGTTCTGCCGCTCAAAGATTGCGGCCAACCCGTCAAAGCTGTCGGCATTCAACCGGGTGTCGTGCAACAGCATCACATACGAAATGTCCCGCCCAAACATCACCTGTGATGCGCGCCGGTCCCAGACGATCGTGCGTTCGGTATACGCCAGATAAATGCCGCGAATCCGGTCCGCCTCGGCCTTGTTACCGTTCATCACTGCATCGTCGTACGGTTCGGCAAATTCCCAGTCGTCGCAATCGATCGTCACAGGCGCGATTTTATACCCGTGAGCAGTCAGCCAGCTGTCGATTTTCGCCTTTACGCGCGCTGGGCTACCCGTTTCCAGATACGGATGGCGAAACCATTGGAACGTACGATGCGCCTGTTCCATCATCGGACGGATCACTTTTTCACCGCGAGCGATGTCGGCAACATAGGCATCCGCGCCGATCTTGTTGGGCGATGAATGCGAATACGTGTGGTTGCCCAAATCAAACCCGGCCCCCAGCCAAAGTCGCAGGACCGCTATCTGGCGCTTGCGGATAATCTCGTTCAGCTTACCCTCATTGACAAAGCCAATTGCGGGAAAATGGTGCGATGTCAGGTTGTTGACCAGTGAACGATTGGTCGCGTCGAGGTATTTCTGGTTCGGCTTCAGCACGATCCCGGGCAGATCATCGAATGTCAGCGCAACGTCGGCTGGACCGGGTGTAGCCATCGGGGCCACAACTGCCGGTGGCGCCGGAGCAGCGGCAGGCGCACCGTCCTGCGGCAATGGCGCGGCGATCGCGGTGCCACTGGCCATGACCACAGCGGCGAGCGCTGCGACCAGAAACGGAATGTGCGCAGGCCGGTAAATACGCGTTACAAGGGACATAAGGTCAGACGGCATGAAAGGCGATCGGCGTGGCACGAATGATCCTGTTTGGTTAAGCGCTAATGGTAGGGGGCCCCCCTTGATTGATGCGCTATAGACGCGCGACTTTGCACAATGCATTGCCTATTTGACCCGGACCGCCAAAAAGCCGGGGAAAGGTGTTCGCGGCCTGCCAAAAAGGACTGCGCAAAAAACGGACTGCGCCAAAAAGGACTGCACCACAAAGAACCGTGCCACAAAGGCATGTTGGACACAGGCGGCGCACAGCCCGCGACGGGGTAACTGCCTTGAAAACCGCGATTACGATCATTGCAGAACTGATCCGGTCGCTGGTCGTGAGCGGGCTGGCCGCATCAGGCATGGTGCTGGTGATCGGCGCTGTATCGGCAACGACCGGATATTGCCTTTGGCGGATATGTCAGCGGGCGCGCCGCTGAAACGCCCACGCCGCTGCAAGCGCAATCCTTTTTACAGGAACCGCCCTATCGCCGAGACGGCGCCTGGCAAAACCGTCTTTGTTCTGTTCCCTCCCGGTAACAGTAGAAACATCCCCCGGGATTACCCAATGCGAGTTCGGATCGGCGCCATGACAGACCTTTTTTCCCGTGCGTTTGCGCGCAGCCGGCCGTTTACATTTCGCGCTGTGCTCATCGCGACCGTGCTTCCGGCCCATGCCGAACAGCCGCTCGCCCCGATTGTGCTGCCCGGCGATTACCTTCATCCCGAAAGCCTGTCGATCGCGCCTGATGGCATGGCCTATATCGGGTCGATGACGGGCGGGGTGCTGAAAGTCCGGTTGCGCGATCGTAGCATCAAACGGTTTGTCTCGCCCGGTTTTTACAGTAGCGGTGCGCTGTTCGGGGTCTATGTCGATACGCGCCACCGCCTGTTGTGGACGTGTACCAACAGCTTTCCGGCGCCGGGTACAAAAGTCGACGGCGCCGATCCGGGCCACTGGATCAAGGCGTTCGATCTGAAAACCGGGGCCGGTAAAGTCAGCCTGCCGATGCCGCGCGACAACCCGATGTGCAATGATTTTGCGCTCGGCCCCGACGGTGCGATCTATATCACCGACACCGGTCAACCGCGCCTGTTGCGCTGGAAACCGGGCGCGCTGGCGCTGGATGTCTGGGTCGAAGACGCCGTGTTCAACGCCCTGTCCGCTGCGGGAGGTGTCCCGCGCAAAGGTGGCCTGGATGGCCTGGCGTTTGGCAGCGATGGCGCGATCTATGTCAACAATGTCCGCGATGGATCGCTGTACCGGGTGATCGTGCAACCCGATGGTCGTGCCGACGCGATCACCCGACTGACACTTGATCGGCCGCTGCAATCGCCCGACGGCATGCGCGCAATGGGCGGCATGACGTTTTTGCTGCCAGAGGGCGTGGGTCGTATCGCCCGGCGGGCCTGATCTAGGGCAGCGACGGCGCGCTGTACATCGCCGACGATGTGGGCGGACGGATCTGGCGCGTGACGTATCGCGGCGACCACGCCGCCGCACTGGCCGCTGCGCCAGAACCCGCAGTCAGCCTAACGGCAAGCACAGTTACGACAAGCGGAGGGGCGGCTGGCGGTGCGGCCCTGCCCCCCGGCTTTACCGCAGCGGATATCGACATCGGCCGACGCATATTTGTCGGCGAAATCAAAGGCGGCACTTGCAGCGGGTGTCATGGATCGGACGGCCATGGCAGTTCGGCGGGGCCATCGCTGACGGGGCCGACCTTCCTGTGGTCCGATGGCGGGATCGCTGGCCTCGCCGCAACCATAACCAAAGGCGTGGCAGTGCCAAAGAATGCCGGTGGTCCGATGCCAGCCAAAGGCGGCGTCGATCTGGCCGCCGATGAGGTGACCAAAGTTGCGGCTTATGTGTGGACGCTGGGTCACCACCGCAGCTAGGCATAACCTGCGCTTGGCAGGGCTTGACTGGCGCCGCTGAAATCGGGCAATCAGGTTGCAATCCGCAACCCGATTGCGCGCTGTCTCGTCCCGCTCACGAAAGATTCGCCGATGCAACATCGCCGCCTCGGCACGTCACCCATCGTCGTGTCCGACATTTGCATGGGCACAATGACCTTTGGCAGCCAGGCCGATGAGGCCACGTCGCTGCGCATTCTCGACCGCAGCTTTGAGGCCGGCATCGATTTTTATGATACCGCCGAAGGGTATCCGGTGCCGCCTGATGCAAAATGGGTCGGCCGCACCGAAGAAATCGTCGGCAAATGGTTGAAAACAAAGCCGCGCGACGCGATCATCCTGGCCACAAAAGTGTCGGGCCCGAGCCACACCTGGTTTAAAAGCCCCAAGCGCAGCGGCATGACCGCGCTCGACCGGCGCAACATCATGGTGTCGATTGAGGATAGCCTGATCAAGCTAGGCACCGATTATATCGATCTGTACCAGACGCATTGGCCCGACCACGACACCGCCTATGACGACACGATCGACGTGCTCGACGAACTGGTCCGCGCCGGCAAAGTTCGCGTGCTGGGCTGTTCGAACGAGACATCGTGGGGCCTGATGAAATCGATCGCGGCGTCGGACAAGCTGGGCGCTGCGCGTTATCACACGATCCAGAACAATTTCAGCCTGAACAACCGCCGGTTCGAGGACGAACTGGCGCAAGTTTGCCGCAAGGAAGGGGTCAGCCTGATCCCCTATTCCCCGATCGCCGGCGGTGTGCTGGCGACCAAATACAGCAACAACGCCCGGCCCGCCGGCGCACGTTTTTCCAACTACCTTGCCCAGGGTGGCCGTCAGGAAGCGATGGCGCGCCGTTTCATCAACGACAAATCGGTGACGTCGGCAGAACGCTTTGCCGCCATCGCAGCCGAACACGAGCTCGACCCGGTCACATTTGCAGTCGCCTGGTCCAAACAGCACGACTTTGTCGCATCAACGATCGTCGGCGTCAGCTGCGAAGATCAACTCGCCCCGATCTTTGCCGCCGCCGATCTGGTGTTGCCCGTCACCGCGATGAAAGCGGTCAACGCCATCAGCCGCGAGATTATGTACCCGATGGGGTGATGGCCCAACCTTATGGCAGGGCCGGCCTGCGATGCGAATCGGTATCTCGTCATGGCGCATCAGTCGCGACGAGATCGATCTCCTGACCGAAGCATTGGCGACAGCGTCGCGGTCACCCGCCTGCCGGCGGCGCGTCAGAACCGGCGCGCGACCGCGAATTCGGCGGCTTCGACCATGGCCGCTTTGGCCGCGCCAACGGAAAACGCGGCGATCGCGTCGATCGCCCGGTTGGCGTAGTGGCGTGCGCGTTCGCGGGTGGCCTGGACGGCGTCGTGTTGGCGGATCAGGCTGATCGCGTGGGCCAGATCGGCATCGCTGTTGCGGTCACCGGCGATCGCCTGGCGCCAGAATTGGCGTTCGTCTTCGCTGCCCCGGGCATAAGCCAGAATTACCGGCAAGGTCATTTTGCCTTCACGGAAATCGTCGCCCGCGGCCTTGCCCATTTCGGCGGCGTCGGAATCATAATCGATCGCGTCGTCGGCCAGTTGAAACGCGATACCCAGGTTGCGACCATACGCATCGAGTGCGGCCTCTTCCGCTTCGGGCCGTTCGGCGACCACGGCGGCGATCCGGCAGGCGGCGGCGAACAGCGCGGCAGTTTTGCCGTTGATGATCGACAGATAGCGTTCTTCGGTGGTTTCGATCTGGCGTTGCGCGACCAGCTGATCGACTTCGCCCTCGGTAATCACCGCCGCCGCATTCGACAAAATACGCAGCACTTTGATCGAGCCATCCTCGACCATCAATTCAAAGCTGCGGCTGAACAGGAAATCGCCAACCAGCACCGTGGCCGGATTGCCGTAGACGATATTGGCGGTTTGTTTGCCCCGGCGCATGTCGGACCCATCGACGACGTCGTCGTGGAGCAGCGTTGCGGTGTGGATAAATTCAACCGCCGCGGCCAGCGTGTAATGCCGGCTGCCGCCATATCCGACCAGCGCCGCGCTCGCCAGCGTCAGCATCGGGCGCATGCGTTTGCCGCCGCCTGCGATCAAATGGCCAGCCAAAGCCGGGATCAGCGGGATACGCGACTGCATACGATCGAGGATCACCGCATTAACGCTGTTCATGCCATCGGCGACGAGCGCCATCAGCGGTTGCAGCGAGGGTTCGGCCCGTCGGGGCAGCGGATGGATCGTGGCAGACATCGCTCGCCCGCTTGGCCTGCGGGGGAACGCTTGGCAAGTCGCAAGTTGTGCACGTATGGGTTGGCCAAATGCAAACCCACGTGCAAATGGGGCGCCTGATGGTTGTTACGCCCCGGGAATGGAGACTTAATGACCGAAAATGTTGGCAGTAACGACCCTGTGCTGGGCGGATTTCGTCAGAGCATCGACAACATTGATGCCGCGATGATTCACATCCTGGCCGAACGGTTCCGCATCACCAAGGCAGTGGGCGCGTACAAGGCCGAACACGGGTTGCCGCCCAGCGACCTGGGCCGTGAAGAACGCCAGATCGAACGATTACGCAAATTGGCCGAAGATGCCCGCCTCGATCCGGAATTTTCCGAGAAATTCCTGCGCTTCATCATCCAGGAAGTGATCCGCCACCACGAGAAAGCGCGCGGCGGGTGAGTGGTTTTTGAAGACGGTACCGGCCCGTCTCCCGAAACGACGTTTCGGTTAAGGCAAATCCTCCAGCGGAACACCCGGCTGCTGCTTGGCAGTGCGGATGGTCAGCGATGTCTTGACGCTGGCCACATTGGGCGCGGGCGTCAGCTTGCTGGTCAGGAATTCCTGAAAACTTTGCAGATCGCACGACACGATTTTAAGAATAAAATCGATTTCGCCGTTCAGCATGTGGCATTCGCGCACTTCGGGCAGGCCACGCATGTGATCTTCGAACTGGCGCAGCGATTCTTCGGCCTGGCTTTTCAGGCTGACCAGCGCAAACACCGTGATTGCAAAGCCCAGTTTGGATGCATCGAGGTCAGCGTGATAGCCGCGAATCACCCCCGCCTCTTCCAACGCGCGAACCCGGCGCAGGCATGGCGGCGCAGTCAGCCCGACCCGTTGGGCCAGCTCGACATTGGTTACCCGGCCTTCGTCTTGCAGTTCCGCAAGCAGCCGCCGGTCAATCGCATCCAGTGTCGCCATGGTCCTCGTTGCCAGCCGGCTATTGCGTTTTATGAAAAGGGTGCGGATCAGAACACGGCAAGGTTTCAAATCGCCGCAAGATTCAGCATGACCAACCCCGTATCCCCATAATATTATTATCTCTTACCGCAATCGTCCCACATTGCAACGCAGTCAAGGTTAGCCTTTTCGTTCGTGCACATTTTGTTAGTGTTACCCCGGCACAGCAGGCAACCCGGCATTCGCATCTGCCCATACGACAAGGAATTTTTGGCTATGGGTGGTCCCACAAAAACGATGGGGGTGGTCCCGCAAACACGATGGGGATGGTCCCGCAAACACGATGGGGATGGTTGCGCAAAGGCGGGGTGGGTTAAATGACATTCGGCATTGGTAACGTCACGCGCGCGCAACCGCTGCGGGCGGGGCGCCTGGACAATCGCAACATGGATTTCGGCAGGGCGAACACTACATGATCGTCGATGACCGCCTCGAAACCGTTCTGCGTACGCAAGCGGCTGGCCAGGCGGGCCACCACACGCAAATGCTGCAACTGGTCGACATCGTTGGCCGGACGCCTGATGCTGCGTGGACGGATCAGCACAACCGGGCGCTGACCCGGATCAGCGCGCTGCACCAGCACATCGGCGACGCCATAGCGGCGGTCTTGATCGCGTCATGCATCATGCGAACACCCCGTCTGATCGCACATCTGGTAACCATGGGGCCGCGCACCGCGCTGGTCGCAATCGCGCGCGCGCGGATCACCGATTCACAATGGTTACAGCTGGTGCCGGCATTGCCGATCCATGCGCGTGGCGCGCTGCGCCACCGCCGCGACTTGTCGCCGCCGGTGCTGGCGCTGTTGGGGCAATTGGGCGTCGTCGATTTCGTGCTGTTCGCGCCCAACGCCGTCGCTGACAGGGATATCGCAAACGCTGGCCAAACAGACACAGTTTTCGCAGGCCCGGCGACGCCCGCGCATGACGCGCCGGACCCATCCGCAGTACCGGCATTGGCCCCAGTCTTTGCCCCAATCCGCGCCGAACCTGACCGACCCCAGCGCGAAGGCCACCGGCGCGAAGGAATTGGCGCGATTGTGCGCCGGATTGAGGCGTTTCGGCGCACCCGCGACAGCGAAGACCGCGCCCATGCCGCAGCAAGCGAAGGCCATCCGCCCGTCGGGCAACAGGCCATGCTGTTTGCCGTCAACGCCGGTATCGATCCGCCGGTTTGCCTGATCGATATCGCGACCGACGCCGCCGGTATGATTGTTTCAGCCGACGGCATCGATCCGGCGATGCTGATCGGACATGCCCCGTTTACCCCGGCCAGTGCCGCCGCCGCCGCGTCAGTCGATGCAACCGCGCTGGCATCGGTGCGCGCGCGCCGACCAATTGTTGCCGGTGTTTTGCGGTTCGATGGTGCGGCGCGGATAGCCGGGCTCTGGCGGATCGATGCCGTGCCGATGTTTGGCGTCGATGGCGGCCAGTTCACAGGGTATCGCGCACGGCTGCGGCGCCCGGCGCCCGCTATGAACGGCGGCGCCAAAGCCGTGCCCCCGGTTCCGGCCCATCCCGGCGCCGACGCCCTGCACCAGCTGCTTCACGAATTGCGCACGCCGATCAACGCGATACAGGGCTTTGCTGAACTGATTCAACAGCAGTTGATCGGGCCCACCCCGCATCAATACCGCAGCCTGGCCGCGTCGATCGCGGCGGACGCCGCGCGCATGCTGGCCGGATTCGAAGACGTCGAGCGGCTGGCCCGGTTGGAAACCGGGTGCATGGTACCCGATCGCGCCAGCGATCAGCACGGAATCAATCGCTCCAGCGATCAGCACGAGACCGATCTGGGCGCGATCGTTGGGCGCATGATTGCCCAGCTCGAACCCCTGATCACGCGCCGCGAAATCCGTTTGCGCTGGGCAGTGCCGACCAATCCCGTGCCGATCGCGATGGCACCGGCAGAGGCAGAGCGCACGGTGTGGCGCCTGTTGGCAACATTGGTCACCGCGGCCGCACCGGGTGAACGGCTGTCGATGATCCTGGACCTGACGCCTGACACAGCCGATACCGCGATAACCGCCCGGCTCCGCCTGACTCTGCCGCAAACGCTGGCGTTGCGCGATAACGAGGCGCTGTTTGCGCCCGATATGGCGCGCGGGGGGATCCCCGGCACAGGTCCGAATTTGGGCGGTATGCTGGGCAATGGCTTTGCCTTGCGACTGTGTGATGCCGAATTGCGCGCCGCCGGGGGCGCGCTTCACCGGCCCGGTGGGGCAACTAACCCGGTTCTCGACATGACTTTGCCGCTGGCCCGGTCGGTGGCCCTTGACCGCAACGCCGTCGCTTCCTAGCCAGATTAAATCTGTGGACGCAAATGGGGACGGTTTTGACAGATCTGGGTGGCCCCTCCTCGAATCAGCCAGATTTGCGCAATGTCCCGGTACCCGACGATCTTGTGAAATTTGCCCCCGGCTTTGGCCCGCGGTTTTTGGTGACCGTCGACACCGAGGAAGAATTCGACTGGGCCAAGCCGTTCGAACGTTTTGGCCATGGCCTTTCGCATGTGCCCGGGCTCGCCAAATTTCAGGCATTTTGCGAAAATGTCGGTGTCGCACCGGTTTATCTGGTCGATTATCCGGTGGCCTGCGACGCGCGGCTGCACGATGTGCTGGGCCAAGCGATCATGCATGGGCGCGCGGAAATCGGGATCCAGCTGCACCCCTGGGTCAACCCGCCGCATGACGAAGAGATCACCGCCGCCAACAGTTTCGCCGGCAATCTGCCCGCCGCGTTGGAACGGGCAAAGTTCGGCGCGCTGAAACGCACGATAGAACAGGCGTTTGGCCGGGTGCCACGCGCCTATCGCGCGGGGCGCTATGGCGTGGGTCCCAACACCGCAGCGATCATCACCGACGGCGGCATCTCCATCGACACATCGGTGCGCGCGCGATTTGATTATTCCCACGAAGGCGGACCCAACTTTCGCGATCACCCGGTGCATCCTTGGTGGATCGATCGCAAGGCGCGCCTGATCGAATTGCCGCTGACCACGTTGTATTGTGGAATGCTCCGGCAACATGGCAGCTGGCTGTATCATGCGTTGCGGCGTGCGCCCCGGTTGCGCGGGGTGCTGGCCCGGCTGGGCATGCTGGAACGCGTGCCGCTGACACCCGAAGGCGTGGAGATCAACGCGGCATTGCGCGCGATCGACGTGGCGCTGACAGACCGATTGCCCCTGCTGATGTTTTCATTCCATAGCCCCTCGCTCTCGCCCGGGCACACCCCGTATGTGCGCGATGACGCAGCGCTGGAACGGCTTTATGACTGGTGGCGCGCGGTCTTTGCCCATTTGTACATGCGCGGCGTTGCGCCGGCCGGGCTGTCGGACGTGATTTCTGCCGCTGAATAGTGAGTGGCTTGCCAAGCCGCCATCGTGGCGATACCTGCGATCCGGCGTGGGCCTGTAGCTCAGTGGTTAGAGCTGGCCGCTCATAACGGCTAGGTCGCGGGTTCAAATCCTGCCGGGCCCACCACGCAATTTGATCCTGACGATCAAACACGCCAGCGCGACCAGCGCGCTCGCCCCGGCCAGCACGATCCACGCGATATTGACCGCGCCGCTCAGTGCCAGATGGCCGATCAGCGGTTCCAGCAGGCTGCGCGTATCAGCATCGAGCGGCTGATCATGCATCGCCAGAAAATCGTCGATCGGTAGATGCAGCAGCGCCGCGACATGCACATCGCCCGCGCGCAACCCATTGGCGATCGTGGTCGCGCGGCTGACGCTGACTTCGTGCAGCAGGCTGTCGACCACGCCGATGCCAAATGCGCCGCCCAGATTACGCGCCAGATTGAACAGACCGCTGGCGTTGGCGACTTGTTCGCGCGGCAAGTGCCCCAGCGCCAGCCGGGTCGTGCCCAGGATACAGATCATCAGCGCCGCGCCGCGCACCGCCTGCGGCCAGAACATCGCGGCAAAATCGCTGTCGGGCGTCAATGCGGTGTCCATCGCGCAGCCCAGCCCGAACAGCGCAAACCCGATCAGGCAAAACAGCAGTGGCGGCACCCGCCGTTCGGCCCACACCGCGATCGGCGCGGTCAGCAATTGCGCCGCGCCGGTGATCATCAGCGTATCGCCAATGGCCAGCGCATCATGCCCGCGCACCAGCCCCAGAAACACCACCATCAGATACGTCGAACTATACAATGTCGCGCCCAGCACGGCATTGGCCCCCGTTGCCAGCGCCATTTGCGGATCGCGCAGGACCGCCGGATTGACCAGCGGGGTCTTTGCGCCGGGGCGTTCATCATAAGCGCAAATGTGTTGGCAACGCCGGACAAACCCGACCAGCAGCACCAGGCCGCCCACCCCCGGCACCAGCGTATTGCGCCCGAGCCAGCCGACAATCGGCGCGTCTTTCAACGCGATCTCGATCCCGGTCATCGCCAGCGCCAGCATGATCAACCCGACAAAATCGAGCCGCCGCAACAACGCCAGATGGCGCGCGCCCGGCGGGATCAGAAACACCAAGCCCGTCACCACGACGACCCCGGGCAGCAAATTGATCGTAAATAAGGCCTGCCAGCCGAAATGAACGGTCAGCCACCCGCCCAGCCATGGCCCCAGTGTTGGCGCCAGCATCGCCATAACCCCGGCCAGTCCGGTCGCAACCGGCTCCTGACGCGGCGAAAATAGCAGGAACACCGCGCTGAATGCGCAAGGGATGATCACCCCGCCAAACAGCCCTTGGACCGTGCGCGCCACGATCAGGCTGGTGAAATCATTGCTGAGCCCGCACGCCAGTGAGGCAAAGGTAAACCCGGCGACCGCAACGATCATGCATCCGCGCAATGACAGAGCACGCGCGAGCATACCCGACAGCGGAATCGATATGACTTCGGCGGTCAGATAACTGGTCTGGATCCAGCTCATGCCGTTTTCGCCGATGTGCAGCGCGGCCTGGATCGTGGGCAGCGCGGTCAACACGATCTGCACATCGAGCACCGACATGAACAGCGCGACGCACATCAGCGAAAACCCGATCCAGGTGCGCATGCTTGCAGGCGGCGTCGCGGCAGTGCCGGGATAAGTGGCAGCACCGGGACAGGTGACCATGGCGTGACAGGCGCTCGCGCTTTCGTTCACCGCAATGACGCCAGTGCGGCATCTTCGGCGCGGATACGGATCGTCAGCAACACGGCATTGACCAACGTGCCGGACAGCGCGATTGCCCACAGCCCGAATGCAAGTGGCAGCGTTGCCACTTCAGCGACCACGATCGCATAATTGGGATGGCGCATGAACCGGAACGGGCCACCAGTTACCAGCGTTTCGCCGGGCACGACCAGAATCCGCGATGTCCAGCGGGGCCCGAGCGCGCCCATGACCCACACTCGCAAGGGCTGTAACAGCGCAAACACGATCAACCATACCGGTATCAATGCGCGGCCCGGCGCCAGGATCCACAAACACGCCAACCACACGACATGAAACGCAATGATCGCCGGGTAGTGCTCCGGGGCAAATTCGTGTCCGCCGTTCGCCATGATGTGACGGGTGTTCCGGCGCGCAACAATCATTTCCACCAGACGCGCCAAAGTCACATAACCCATGACGAAGCCGGCTGTCATGGCTAAACCGGTTCCAACAAGGCACCGCTCAATGTGAACCCGGGTCCGAGCGCCAGCATCAGCATATCGCGTTTGGGCATCGCAGCGTCCGCAAGCACACGTTGCAGCACAAACATCACCGTTGGCGCGGACATGTTGCCATGATCGGCCAGCACTGCGCGTTCGGCATCGAGCGTACCCGGGTCCAGATCCAGGCTGTCTTCGAGCGCGGTGACCACTTTGGCGCCGCCGGGATGGCAGACATAGCGGCCAATCTGGGCCATCGATGTGTCCATCCGGTTCAGCAGCAATTCGAGCGCCGGACGCAACTGGCGTGTGACGAGCGAGGGAATAGATTGTGCAAAGATCACGCCCAGCCCCTGCGGGGCGACATCCCAGCCCATCACATCCAGTGTGCCGGGCCACAAATGCTCACTCGCGGCGCGCACCGCGACTTTGGCGGGGCCTTGCGTACACAACACAGCCGCCGCTGCGCCATCGCCAAACAGCGCGGTGGCGACGATATTGGCTTTATTTGCCAAATCGTCACGAAACGACAGGCTGCACAGTTCGACCGCGACAAACAGCACGCGCGCGCCCGGCTGTGACGCGGCCAGCCGCGCGGCCAGCGCCAGCCCGCTGACGCCACCGGCACAGCCCAGACCAAACACCGGCACCCGCACGACATCGGCACGCAGGCCCAATTCTTCGTGGACCAGTGCCTCTATGCTTGGCGTGGCGACGCCCGTTGACGACACGGTGACCACCATGTCGATCATGTCGGGTGATAAACCAGCGGCCGCAATCGCATCGCGCGCGGCGTCGACAAACAAAGCCGACGCCACAGCGCGATAGGCAATCGTGCGCGTGACCCAGTCCTGTGGCTGAAAATACCATTCCAGCGGCATCGCCAACTGGCGTTCGCGAATGCCCGAATTGGCAAACACGGGCGCCATACGTTCAAACGCAGGGTAGCGATCGGAAAAGTGCGATCGTGCCCAATCGCGCGCTTCGTCTTGAGGCAACACATTCGGTGGAACAGCCCGGCCAATACCGAGCAAGCGCGCAGGAGTCATTGTGCCGAGAATTCCGTCTTTTTGGCGCGCATCGCTTTATCGCGTTCGGCAATCATGTACGTGTGGCATTGTGGAGAGACCTGTTCAAGGTGAACAATCATGCAAGCCCTCACTTTTGAACGACTAAGTGTGCTCATTTCCGCCTGGCACAAACGTTTTGCGTCCTGAAAACAAGCATGCTTGCCTGGATCACCGGCAAACGCCGAAACCGGTGACAAGGCAAATCCGGTGAGCAACAGAGCGCCAAACACACTGGTGTTCCGCCGTTCCTTGCGTTTTTTCATATGTGCTGCAATCATCAATCGGTTCCTTTGCCGGTCCAATCAGAGCCTGTTTCGAACATTTGAAACACAGCTTTGTTCAGACCCGTGCAGTAATAACTAAAAGCCCAACCATCCCTGAACGGCCCTGATGAACGATCAAGGCGGCGCGTCACGACGAAATCTTAATCTGCCAGGTATCGCGCAGCCCACGTTCGGTAGCGTACTCGTCCCGCGACAGACACGCGTGAAACCGCACGTGCGATTCGAAAGTTGTCTAACGCCCGGCAGGCGCAATCTGCAACCGCTTCGTCGCGAACAGCGCACATTTGCGGAAATTAGCCGATTGCGACTATTCGACCCGGCATAAATCGCCCTGCAGGCTGTTTGGGTATGTGGATTACACAAATTTGATCGAGGGCTTGCGCCCGGCCACACCTTTCCGTAGGAGCGGCGGCAGTCGGGGAGTAGCGCAGCCTGGTAGCGCATCTGGTTTGGGACCAGAGGGTCGCAAGTTCGAATCTTGTCTCCCCGACCAAAAAGCCAAGCACTTAAGTGCAGAATTGGCAAACCCATCCAACGACATCCCACGTTGGAATTCCAATGGAAAGCCGCGCAGAGTGCCCATCACCTGCACGCAGGCGCCAGGCGATAATGGCTGACGCCCCATTCCAGACCGTCGCCGTGGCCGAACAGGCCCTCGGTTGCCAGATAAAACAGACGCCAGCGGCGGCGCCAGATGCTGGCTTTGCTGCCGTAGATGCCCGCTAGCAACTCGTCGATTTCCGGCAGGTTTTCATCGAAGCGGGCCAGCCAGTCGCGCGCAGTGCGGGCGTAATGATCGCCGGACCAGCGCCATTGCTGCTCGACCTGGAAATGTTGGGGGAACTGGCTGATAAGGCCGTGGCTGGGCATAATTCCGCCGGTGAAGAAATGTTGCGCGATCCAGTCGGTTGGGTCGCTGGTGTCGAACCGGTATGGCTGATGGCAGTGGCTGAACACGTGGACGAACAGGCGGCCATCGGGGTGCAACCAGTCGCGCACACGGCCCAGCAGCGCCTGCCAATTGGCCATATGTTCAAACATTTCGACCGAGACCACGCGGTCGAACCGGCCTTCGGGCTCAAACGTGTTCATGTCGGCGGTGATCACTGTCAGGTTGGTCAGGCCCCGCGCGCGCGCTTCGCCCTCGATATGGCGACGCTGCGGCGCAGAATTGGAGACTGCGGTGATCGTAGCGCCGGGGAATTTTTCGGCCATGAACAGGCTGAGCGAGCCCCAACCGCAGCCCAGTTCGAGAATCCGCTGACCATCGGCCAGATCGGCATGCGCGACCGTTTCGGTCAGCGCGAGCACTTCGGCCTCGTTCAGTGTTTCGGTGCCGGTGGGGTACAGGCAGCACGAATATTTGCGCCGTGCGCCCAACGTCAGTTCGAAAAAGCGCGGCGGCAATTCGTAATGCTGTTCATTGGCAGCATCGGTGTGTTCGGCGATCGGATGGTCGTCCATGTCCGCCGCAAAGCGCGCGGTCGTGTCGGCCAGCCTGGCCAGGCTGCGGCGGCGCATCCCCACCAGCATGCGGATGCCCGCGCGCGTCAGCGGATCGGGCATAGGGGTCGCCTCAACAGCGCGGATCGCCGAGGGGACAATGGTATCGATCAAGGCCATGGATTATAGTCCCGTGCGGTGTGGAATCGGCCAGAACGCTGAAATGCGGCGCTGGCTATCGGCAAATTTTTCGCCGCGGCTACGCAACATATGCGCCTCCAGCGGCGGAATGCCCGACACGTGGACAAGCAGAGTGTACATCATGGCGGGCGCTGCCAGGGTCAGCCAGGCCCAGCCCAATGTGGGCACCGGGCCGATCGCGATGACCGGCCATGCGAGCCAGGCCAGCCATTCAAAGAAATAATTGGGATGGCGTGACGCGCTCCACAGGCCGACTTCGCAAACCGCGCCTTTGTTTTCGGGCCGCGCGCGAAATGCCGCCAATTGCGCATCGGCGATCCCCTCGCCGATGACCGCGATCGCGATCAGGGCCAGCCCGGCCAGGTCACTCCATTGCACAAAGGGCGCTGGATTACGTGCCGCCGCCGCGATCGCCAGCGCCAGGATCACCGCGGCCAGTGCCTGGATTTCGGCAAATAGGAACAGCCGCAGATCGGCATTGTCGCCCCATTCGCTGCGCAATTGCGCATAGCGCGGGTCATCGTGTCCTCCGCGCCCGCGTTGCCAGATATGCCAACCGAGCCGCGCGCCCCACGCCAGCGCCAGTATCGCAACAGCCATTTGACGCGCCGGAACCGCGCCAGTGGCCGGTGTGCCAGTGACAGGTACCAGCGCGCCAAGCGCGCCGGCAATTCCGGTCGAAAGCGACCACACCACATCCATCAGGCCCGATCGCCCCGGCTGGCGCGCCAGCCACCAGCCCAGCGCCATCGCGCAAAAGAGCCCAAAGGACAGGTACAAGGCAAGCATCGCGAATGTCATAGGCTTATCTACGTCCCGGGCGGATGAACGGATGCGCGAAAGACCAATGCATCCGACGGTGTCCCCAGTGCGTAGCTGAGGCATAACGGTTATGCCGCATACCCCGGGGAGACGGCCAGATGCCTTTCAGGACAGTTGTGAAAGGACATGCGCCAGCAGAGCGCCTTTCGATTGCCGTGATTGGCAGCGGCATTTCCGGACTGTCTGCGGCATGGTTGTTGAATCGTGATCACGATGTGCAAGTGTTTGAAGCGGACGGCCGGATCGGCGGGCACAGCAACACGGTCGAAGTGGCGGGTCAACCGGTCGACACCGGGTTCATCGTTTACAACGAAGCGACTTACCCCAATCTGACCGCACTGTTTGCGCATCTGGGGGTGCCGACGCGGGCGACCGACATGGGCTTTGCGGTTTCGCTCGATCATGGCCGGCTGGAATATGCCGGCGGCGATCTGGGCGGGTTGTTTGCGCAAAAACGCAATCTGGTTTCGCCCAGATTCTGGCGAATGATAGTCGATCTCGTTCGATTTTACCGCCGGGCGCCGCGCGATTTGCCCAATCTTGGCGACATATCGCTGGGCGCATATCTTGACCGGCTGGGCCTTGGCGCGGCATTTCGCAACGATCATCTGTATCCGATGGCGGCGGCGATCTGGTCCACCCCGGTGGCGCAGATCCCCGATTATCCAGCGGCGGCATTCATCCGCTTTTGCGACAATCACGGCCTGCTAAATCTGGGCGCGCGCCCGCCCTGGCGCACGGTCGAGGGCGGCAGTCGCGCCTATGTCGAGCGGCTGTCTGCGCCGCTGGCAGGCCGTATTCGCATCCACACGCCAGTGCGAGCGGTGCGCCGCCTGCCTCATGGCGTCGATGTGGTGACCGATCACGGGGTCCAACGGTTTGACCATGTTGTGATCGCAACGCATAGCGACCTCGCGCTGGCGATGCTGGCCGATGCCGATGGCGAAGAACGCCGCGTGCTGGGCGCATTTGGCTATCGCCCGAACATGGCGGTGCTGCATTCCGATCCCGCGCTGATGCCCAAACGCCGCCGGGTCTGGTCGGCGTGGAATTATACCGCAGTTGGCGGCGCGAAAATGGGTGGGAAGGATCTGGCGGCACTGTCGGTGACATACTGGATGAATTGTCTGCAAAGCTGGCTGCCCGAAGATTTGCCGCTGTTTCTGACGCTGAATCCACCGGTGCAGCCCGATCCGGCGCTGGTCCATGCGCGCATCGCGTATGACCATCCGGTGTTCGACGCCGCCGCCGGCAACGCGCAATCCGAACTGTGGAGCCTGCAAGGGCGCCGCCGCACCTGGTTTTGCGGCGCGCATTTTGGCGCCGGTTTTCATGAGGACGGCCTTCAGGCGGGGCTCGCGGTGGCAGAGGCGCTGGGCGGTGTGCGCAGGCCGTGGGATGTTGCTGATGAATCCGCGCGGATCCAGATAACCGCGCCCGCCACACCAGCGCTGGCGGTATAATGGCGCAATCGGCACTCTATGTCGGGCACGTTCTGCACCACCGGCTGCGCCCGCGCGTACACCGGCTGCGCTATCGCCTGTTTTCGCTGCTGCTCGATCTGGATGATATCGATGCGCTGTCGTCGCAGTTGCGGCTGTTTTCGCGCGGGCGGTTCAATCTGTTCGGCTTTTACGACCGCGATTATGGCGATGGTTCGGACCGTCCGTTGCGCGCGCAGGCAGAAGCTTTGCTGACACGCGCCGAAATCAGCCACGGCGGGCCGATCCGCATTTTGACGATGCCGCGCCTGTTGGGCTTTGCGTTCAATCCGCTGATTGTGTGGTTCTGTTATGACCGGACCGAGCGGCTGTCCGCGATCATCTATGAAGTGCACAACACCTTTGGCGAACGGCATAGCTATGTACTGCCCGTGGCGCATGATGCCGGTGATGACGTGCAACAGGACATCGCCAAGCGGTTCCATGTCTCGCCATTCCTGCCGATGGCCATGGATTATGCGTTTCGCGTGCAACCGCCAGATGACAGGTTGTCGATCGCGATCACCGCGCGTGATGCCGATGGGCCGGTGTTGTTCGCGATCCAGCGCGCCTGTCGTCGCCCGCTGACCGATGCTGCGCTGCTGCGCGTGGCGGTCACGCATCCCTTGCTGACGCTGAAAGTCGTCGCCGGGATCGGCTGGGAAGCGCTGCGTCTGTGGATCAAACGTGTCCCTGTGCACGATCATGCGCCGCAAGATCATCCCGTCACATTTGCCAATTCTGCTGTTGCCGATTTACCCGTGGAGGCCCCGTGCAATTGACTTCATCCGCTTCGCTGCCGTTGGCGACACCATTCAAGCGGCCGCTGCGCGCCGGGCCGGTCTTGCGCATGATGCGGCGCCTGCTGGCGCAATTGCACAGCGGCAGCCTGGCTGTAACGCTGCCCAATGGTCAGATGATTCAGCACACCGGGCACGAGCCGGGGCCACATGGCCAGATCACGCTCCACAATTGGCGCGCGCTGCGCCGGATGTTGTGGCGCGGCGATATCGGCCTGGCCGAGGGGCACATCGCCGGCGACTGGTCGAGCGTTGATATTGTCCGCCTGATCGCGCTGGGCGCGGTTAATCTCAACCGGCTGGATGCATTGATCGATGGCGCCTGGCCGGTGCGGCTGGCACGGCGCGTGGCCCATGTCTTGCGCGGTAATTCGCTGAAAGGCAGCCGGCGCAACATCGCGTTCCACTATGATCTCGGCAACGATTTCTACCGCCCGTGGCTCGACCAGACGATGACTTATTCGTCCGCACTGGCGCTGGCGCCGGGGCAGACGCTGGAAGACGCGCAAGCCAAAAAGCTGGATCGGATCGCTGCTCTGCTCGATCTGGAGCCGTGGCAAAGCGTGCTCGAAATTGGTTGTGGCTGGGGCGCGCTGGCGGCCCATCTGGCGCCGCTGTGCGACACTGTCACCGGTGTGACGCTATCGCACGAACAGCTGGCATTCGGGCAGGAACACGTCATGCGCGCCGGGCTGGAGCGCAAAGTCGATCTGCGCCTCCAGGATTACCGGCATGTCACCGAAACGTATGACAAGATCGTGTCGATTGAAATGCTGGAGGCGGTTGGCGAAGCCTGGTGGCCGACCTGGTTCCAGCAAGTTCACGACCGGCTGGCGCCGGGCGGACGCGCGGTGGTGCAAGTGATCACCATCGCCGAAGATCGCTTTGAGCATTACCGTCAGTCGCCCGATTTTATTCAGCACTATATCTTTCCCGGCGGCATGTTGCCGACCCGGTCGATCATGGCGCGTCAGGCCGCCGATGCCGGGCTGCGGCTGACCCACGAAGAGCTGTTTGCCGACGGGT
>JAYTHT010000574.1:0-2709 GCA_043732365.1 Novosphingobium sp.
GCGATTTCCTGGTTGGCGCGGATCTTGTCGTTGGTCGCCGATGCGACATTCAGAATTTTGCCACGGATCGGCAGGATCGCCTGAGTCTTGCGGTCACGCGCCTGTTTGGCGCTGCCGCCGGCGCTGTCGCCTTCGACGATGAACAGTTCGGTTTCGCCGCTGCCTTCGCCAGTGCAATCGGTCAGCTTGCCCGGCAGGCGCAATTTGCGCGTGTTGGTCGCAGTCTTGCGCTTGATCTCGCGCTCCGCCTTTCGCCGCAACCGTTCGTCCATGCGTTCCATGACCGCACCGAGCAGTGCTTTTCCGCGGTCCATGTTGTCGGTCAGGAAATGGTCAAAATGGTCGCGCATCGCTGCCTCAACCATGCGCGCGGCCTCTGGACTGGTCAGGCGGTCCTTGGTCTGGCTTTGAAACTGCGGTTCGCGGACAAACACCGACAGCATGATTTCGCTGCCGGTGATCATGTCCTCGGGCGCGATGTCCTTGGCCTTTTTCTGGCCAATCAATTCGCCAAATGCGCGAATTCCCCGGGTCAGCGCGGCGCGCAGCCCCTGTTCATGCGTGCCGCCATCGGGCGTGGGAATGGTGTTGCAATAATAGCTGTATGTTCCGTCGGACCACAGCGGCCAGGCAATTGCCCATTCGACCCGGCCCATTTCTTCGCCGGCCGGGCCCAGCGGAAAATCCTGGCGCCCGGTGAACGGGATGGTGGTGACGCATTCGCGCGTCGCGACCTGTTCGGCCAGATGATCGGCCAGCCCGCCGGGAAACTGGAACGTCGCTTCGGCCGGGACATCGGCGTTGCACAGCGCGGGTGCGCATTTCCAGCGGATTTCCACGCCTGCAAACAGATAGGCCTTTGACCGCGCCAGCCGGAACAACCGCGCCGGTTTGAACTTTGCGTCCGCGCCAAAGATGGTGATGTCGGGCACGAATGTGACCGTGGTCCCGCGCCGGTTGGGCGCATTGCCGATTCGTTCGATCGGGCCTTTGGCGAACCCGCAGGAAAATTCCTGCACATACAGGCCCTTATTGCGCGCAACTTCGACCCGGGTCAGCGTTGACAATGCATTGACCACCGAAATCCCGACGCCGTGCAACCCACCCGACGTGGCATAGGCCTTGCCTGAAAACTTGCCGCCCGAATGGAGCGTGGTCATGATCACTTCGAGTGCCGATTTGCCCGGATACTTGGGGTGTTCGTCGACTGGAATGCCGCGCCCGTTGTCGCTGATCGTGATCCGCCCGGGCGCGCCGGGTTCGTCTTCAACGGTGATTTCGATGCGGTTGGCATGTCCGGCGACGGCCTCGTCCATCGCATTGTCGAGCACTTCGGCGACCAGATGGTGAAGCGCGCGTTCGTCGGTGCCGCCGATATACATGCCGGGGCGACGCCGGACCGGCTCCAGTCCTTCGAGTACCTCAATCGTGGACCCATCGTAACTGTCCACAGCGGTTGAGGCGGTTTGCTTGTCGAACAAGTCATCTGCCATGCACATTGCCATAGCGGATCGATGGAATCCTGCGCAAGGCGGTGCTGTCGCTTATCCCGCTGCTTTTTCCGGTTCTAAATGCCGCTACGATGCTGGATCTGGTAATCTTCCTGCGTGAAATGCGCAGGCGCCGGGCTGATCGTCGTGAACGTGCCGACGCCGACCTCGCGCACTTCCATCGCGCGCTCGGCAATGCCGAATTCGTTGAAGCGGAATACGCCGTCCAGCCCGATGAACCCTTGCGGATCAAACATTTTGCCAGTCGGAAAAACCGCGCCTGATTTCCATCCACGCGCGACATTCAGCGTCAGCAGCACCGAATCATAACCCAGCGTGGCAATACGCGGCGGGCTCGCGGCAAACCGGTTGCGGTACGATGTTTCGAACTGGCCAAAGCGTTTGTCCGAAATCGCCGCAAACCAGCTGCCGCGCAACGGTGCGCTGCGCGCGATCGCGCCTTCGCCCGCCCACAATTCGGTGCCGAGCAGGCGTACGCCATTGGCAAACGGCGCGGCCAGTGCGGCGATGCGCGCGCGGTCGGCGATGACGATCGCATCGACCTGGCCTTTGGCTTTGATCCGGCGGATCGCGCTGGCGACCGAGGTGTTGGTGCGTTCGTAGGTTTCCACGTCGGTGATATGGATGTTATTCTGCCGCGCCGCGCCGGTCAGCCCGGCGGCGACCCGTTGGCCATAAACGCCCGACGGGATCAGCGCGCCGACCGCAGTAACGCCATGCGCCCGGGCATAAGCGATAACGCGTGCCACCGATTGCCCCGGCACCTGGCCAAACACAAACACATCGCGCGCGGCGGCGTCGGCGTCGTTGGAATAGGTGATCATCGGGACATGCGCGGGGCGCGCAACTGCGGCAACCGTGCTTACCTCTTCGGACGTCAAAGGCCCCAGAATCAGTTTGTTGCCATCCGCGATCGCCTTGGACGCGGCAGGTCCGGCGCCACCGGCAGTGTCATATGTGGTGATTCGCAAATTTGCGGCATTGGTGTCGAGCAAGGCCATCGTTGTCGCATTGGCAATCGCCTGGCCGATCGCGGCATTGCTGCCGGTCATCGGCACCAGCAGCGCGATGCGATGGCGATCGGTATCGCTGGGCAGGACATTGGCCTGGGGCGCGATTTCGGCGGGGCGTTGCGCAGTCGCCTGGGTGAGGGGTTTTGGCACGACCGCACACGCCGCCAGCACGGATAGCCCGGCCA
>JAYTHT010000575.1:0-2703 GCA_043732365.1 Novosphingobium sp.
ATGTCATGCCCCACGACTTGTTCGACCGTGTAGTCCGATCCTTTGACCAGCACGTCGGGATCGAGCACCGCGATCAGGTCATAGGGCGTGTCTTCGTCGAACACGACCGCCGCATCGACAAAGCCGAATGCGCCGATCACTTGCGCGCGGTCGTCTTCGTTGTTGATCGGGCGACTGGGGCCTTTCAGACGCGTGACCGAGGCGTCCGAATTGATCCCGACGATCAGCCGATCACACTGCCCGCGCGCGAATTCCAGAATGCGGACATGGCCGACATGCAGGATGTCAAAACAGCCATTGGTAAACCCGACGGTCAGCCCGTCGTGTTCCCACTGGCGCCGCATCATCACCGCGCGTTCGCCGGACACCAGTTTCAATTCGCTCGATGACAGGCCGATCCGGCTCAACCGGACGAGTTCGTCGCCCAGTTCGGACCGGCTGACCGTCGCAGTGCCCTGTTTGCCCACGACGATCCCCGCCGCAACATTCGCCACGCCGGTCGCACCGGGTAACGGCATCCCTGCGCCCAGGCACAGTGCAATCGTCGCGACCACCGTATCGCCCGCGCCGACGACATCGAACACCTCGCGCGCGCTGGCGCCCAGGTGCGTAATCGCGCCATCGCTTTGGACCAGAGTCATCCCGGCCTCTGACCGGGTGACCAGCATCGCATCGACATTGGCCGCGATCATCGCATCGCGCGCAGCGGCGGCGGCGCTGGTATCGTCCTTGACTTCGATCCCGGTCGCTTCGAACACTTCCTTCGCGTTGGGCGTCAGCACGGTTGCACCGGCATAGCGCACCAAAGTCCGGCTTTTCGGGTCAACCACCACGGGCACACCAGCGGCGCGTGCGCTGGCGATCGTCCCGCTGATCACCCGATCGGTCAGCACGCCTTTGGCATAATCGGACAACACCACGACATCGTGATCGGCGATCAATGCCTCGACATGCGCCAGGATCGCGTCTTCTGCCACCGAGGCAATCGCCGCTGCATCTTCACGGTCGGCGCGCAGCAAGTGATGGCCTTGCGCAACAAAGCGGATTTTCTCAATCGTTGGCCGCGACCCATCGACGACCAGCACCGGCACAATTGCCACGCCACTTTCGATCAGCCCGGCCAGTTCGCGCCCTGTCGGATCATCGCCGACCACGCCAATGATCGAACAGCGCCCGCCCAGCGCCGCGACATTGCGCGCCACGTTGGCAGCGCCGCCCGGGACATTGCTGGTGCGCTTCATCTGGATAATCGGCACCGGGCTTTCGGGCGAAATGCGCTTTACTTCGCCAAAGATAAACCGGTCCAGCATGATATCGCCGATGCACAGCACCCGCACCGGTTCAAACGCAGGAAGTTCGGTCAACGCGATTTCTCCATCAGGCTTCATGCGCACTTAGACCCCTGTTCGGGTCTGAAGCGCCCCGTTCAATCAACGGCACCAGGCCCGTCACGATATGGTACAACGAAGACGCCGGAACCGGCTCGATCACCAGCGCGCCGCGTTCGTCGATCCAGTCGCTCCACAACCCGGCGACAGGCACCGCCATGAATGCGCCGAGCACGTCGGCGCTTTGCGCCGCCGCCGCCAATGCGGACGCACATTGCGCGCCGGTCAGCGGGCCATCGGATGCAGAGCCCGGCGCCGTTCCCGGCGCTGTCCCCAGTACTGTCCCCAGTACTGTCATCGTCCGTAACCGCTCGGTCGTCGCCCACAACCGCGCGCGGCCATCGATCAATTTGCCGCGCGCATCGACCGAAAAGATGACGCGCCCATCGCGCACACCAAACCGGTTGCCGAAATCGGCCAGGCGTCGCACCGCCGCACGGTGGTCCCCGCCCAGCCGCATCGCGCAGGCATCGAGCAGATAGGCCCATTCGAACTGGTGCCCGGGTTCGCGCAGATGACCATTCGCGCCATCAAACTGCCAATCGCCATCATAGAATTCGCCGATCGCGCCGGTCGCCGGATCGATCAGGCGATCGCGCGCCAGATCGACAATCGCCCGCGCGGTGGTTTCAAACAGCCCGCCGTGACCCAGATCGATCCACGCCAGCATCGCCTCCAGCAAATGCATATGCGGGTTCGATCGCAAGGGCAGCACGCGCGTTGCCGCTTCGTCAAACCCGGCCACGCGATGCGCCAGCCGGGCGTGGAGATTGGCCAGCAGCGTATGCGCCTCGATCCGCAGCGCATCGGGCCGATCGAGCATGCCATACGCAGCCGCCAGCGCGAAAATCACAAAGGCCTGGTCGTAAATATCAACAGTGTCGGACATCACCACACCGCGCGCATCGACCGATGCGCGAAAAAACCCGTCATCGCGGCGATAATGCGCGAGCATGAAGTCGAGCCCCAGCCGCACGCCGCTTTCCCAGTCGCCGGTCCAACCCAACCGCCCCGCTTCGGCAAAAACAAACACCTGCCGCGCCTGCACGCGCACCCGTTTGGGCCCGGGCAAGGCCGACCCATCCTGGCCCAATTTGTCGAACCATCCGCCATGGTGATGATCGGCGCCGTGTTCCAGCCATAAGGGCAACGCCGCTTCAAACAGCCAGTGCCGCGCCCATTGACTTTTCTCAAAGAGATTGGGACTTTTCTCGAAGAGATCGGGGCTTTGCGCGCCGACATTGGGGCTTTGCGCGCCGACATTGGGGCTTTGCGCGCCGACATTGGGGCTTTGCGCGCCGACATTGGGGCTTTG
>JAYTHT010000576.1:0-2697 GCA_043732365.1 Novosphingobium sp.
GGTCGCGATGGACGATCGTTTTTCGCTGATCGAACTGGCCGACAAGACCGCCGAGGCCGACATCAGCCGGGCCCACACCGATTTCGTCGCCAATGCCAGTCACGAATTGCGCACCCCGCTGTCATCGATCATCGGCTATATCGAAACGCTGGCTGATCCTGATGCGCGGATCGACGCCGCCACGACCGCCCGCTTTCATGCGACCGTCCTGCGCGAGGCAAAGCGGTTGCAGCACCTGGTCGAGGATCTGATGTCGCTGTCGCGGATCGAGGCCGAAAAGCACGACGTGCCGCGCGATCTGATCGATTTGGGCCAGATGGCCGCATCGATTGGCGGCGAAGTCGGCGCGACGATGGGTGATGATCGTATCGTGATCATCACCGAATCCGGCACTGTGCTTGGCGATCGGCAGCAATTGGACCAGGTGATCCGCAATCTGGTCGACAATTCGATGAAATATTCCGACGCGTCACGGCCGGTGGAACTGACCGTGGTGCGGCGCGGAGCCGAAGCGGTACTGAGCGTTGCCGACCATGGCGAAGGCATCCATGCCGATCACATTCCCCACCTCACCCGCCGGTTCTATCGCACTGACCCGGGCCGCAGCCGGGCTGCAGGCGGCACGGGCCTGGGCCTGGCAATCGTCAAGCACATCGTCGAGCGCCACCGGGGCAAGCTCGACATCACCAGCAAACAGGGCGTGGGCACTACCGTCACGATCCGCCTCGCGCTGATCGATTAGGCGCCTGAGCGGGTTTACAAACAGGTTTGTGCGTTTGAGACGGTATCAGGGCAGCGCGACATCTTTCCGAATCTGTGCAAAGGCCGCAGGCTCCCCCCAAGGTCAGGGCAGTCGCCCGCCAACACGGATAGGCCCCCATGGTCGCTGAACACACCGTCAAGGCATTCGATGAGGACATGACGCGCCTGCGTGGACTGGTCGCCGAAATGGGCGGGCTGGCCGAATTGTCGATTGCCGAGGCGATGGACGCGCTGGTCAGCGGTGATGAGGTACTCGCCGCCGGCGTGATCGCCCGCGATAAACGGATCGACGCGCTGGAAAGCGAAGTCGATCGCCTGTCCGTGCGCGTGCTCGCGCTGCGCGCGCCAATGGCCGAAGATTTGCGCGAAGTGATCGCCGCGCTGAAAATTGCCGGCGTGATCGAACGCATCGGTGACTATGCCAAGAATATCGCCAAGCGCGTCGGCCATATCGAGGGGCGCAAACGGTTCGAACCGCTGACGCTGTTACCGATGATGAACGAACTGGCCGGCGACATGGTCCACGACGTGCTGACCGCCTATGCCGCGCGCGATCCGGTTGCCGCTGCCGAAATTGTCCAGCGTGATGCCAAAGTCGACGCGTTTTACGACAGCGTATTTCGCAATTTTGTGTCATACATGGTCGAGAACCCGGCCACGATCAGCAGCGTCGCCCAATTGATGTTTGTCGCGCGCAATATCGAACGGATTGGCGACCATGCCACCAATATCGCAGAAATGGTCCACTTTGCGGCGACCGGCACGTATTTGCCCGAACGCGAAGATGTGCCACCTCCGGCGTGACCCATTAGGGTACAAAGTCACGACACCGTAACATTTCTGGTGTCTGCGCATGTTGCTGGCATGGGGATCGGACCCGGGCTCGAATGAAGGAATTCACCTGATGTCCGCGCCCAAACTGCTCCTCGTCGAGGATGACACCGCTCTTGCCGAACTGGTCGAATATCGCTTTCGCGGTGAAGGCTATGACGTGCGCACCACCGACGATGGCGACGAAGCGCTGCTGCTCGCCGCCGAGGATACGCCCGATCTCGTCCTGCTCGACTGGATGATCGGCGGAACCAGCGGCATCGAAGTGTGCCGCCGGCTACGCCGCCAAAAGGCGACGGCGCATGTGCCGATCATCATGCTGACCGCGCGCAGCGACGAAGACGACCGGGTGCGCGGGCTCGAAATCGGTGCGGACGATTATGTGACAAAGCCGTTTTCGCCGCGCGAACTGATCGCGCGCGTCGGCGCCGTGCTGCGCCGGGTGCGCCCCGCGCTGGCGGGCGAAACGATAACCGTGGGCGACCTGTCGCTCGACCCGACCGCGCACCGTGTGACCCGGCGCGAGGAACCGATCAAGATCGGCCCGACTGAATTCCGCCTGTTGCGCCATTTCATGGAACACCCTGGCCGGGTGTTTTCACGCGGCCAATTGCTCGACGCGGTGTGGGGCAGCGGCAGCGATATCGAATTACGCACGGTCGATGTCCATATCCGCCGCCTGCGCCAGGCGATAGCGATCAATGGCGCCGCCGATCCGGTACGCACGGTGCGGTCAGCGGGATACGCGCTCGAAGGCGTCTAATTTCAAACTGCACTGGCCCGATCGCGGAAAGCGCCTACCCTCAAGAAGAGGAGTTTGGGTGTGGCTTTTCCCCATACGTCCAGGCCATCCGATAGACCCCGCCCCCGGCCGCTCCCCTAAATGGCACGGGGGAAGAGTGACTATCATTGCAACCTGGCATAAGTCGCCTTTGGCCTAAGTGGTTTTAGGCTGCCCGAACCAGGGCGAAATGTCCAGGTCATCGACCGTGACCCATTGGTGGACATAGTTCGCATAATACAGCCCGAACAGCACGACCGCGAACACCGTTGTGCGCAGCACAAACACGCGCGGGCGGAAATTGCCGGGGGCGCTATGCGCCT
>JAYTHT010000577.1:0-2695 GCA_043732365.1 Novosphingobium sp.
TTACTGTCAGTGCGCCCAGATCGAAATCGAATGACGACGCGTTCATCTAGCAAGCTCTCCGATAGGGATTGGTTGGGGCGCTACACCGTCCACTGGATCATCCCTCTCACAATGCGCCATGCAGCCGCAGCGCGATCACATGCGCCGGGCCACGGTCGCGGTTGCAGCCGGGATTGGCGATGAACCGATAATCGACAGTGACGTTCACCCCCGTTATCCACCACATCGGCCACCACGCGCAAAACTTGCAATGCTGCAAAAACTTAAACCGCGTGGGCGTCAGCCGCGCCGTGCCACTTGCGCATCGCTTTTCACTTCGGCCGGCACAAAGCTCTTTGACGATACTTTCAGCCAGATCAGGATTGGCGCGGCCATATAGATCGAGCTGTACGTGCCGACAAAAATACCCAGCGTGATGGCGGCAGTAAATCCGAAAATCACCGCCGGCCCGAATAGCAACAGCGCGACGAGCGTGATCAGCATTGACAGCGACGTCACGATCGTACGCGCCAAAGTCTCGTTGACCGACAGATCGAGCAATTCTGGAACCGGCATCTTGCGATATTTTTTCAGGTTTTCGCGGATGCGGTCATAGACCACGATCGTATCGTTCAACGAATACCCGATCAGCGTCAGCAGCGCCGCGACGATATTCAGGTCGAATTCCAGATGGGTCAGCGCAAACATGCCCAGCGTCAGCGATACGTCGTGCACCAGACTGAGCAGCGCCCCAATCCCGAACTGCCATTCAAACCGCAGCCAGATATAACCCGCGACAAACAACGCCGCCAGGCCGAGCGCGCGGAACGCATCCCAGCCCAGTTCTTTCGACACTTTGCCCGATACCGAATCGATGCCATCGATCCGCGCGTCAGGATGCGCCGCTTTGACCGCGGCGATAATCGTGCGCGACATCTTGTCCGACAGCGCCGGATCATGATCGGCGCCATCGGGCAGCTTCATGCGGATCGAAATGGCGTTGGGGTTGCCAAACCGCTGGATCTCCGGCTCGCCATAGCCAAGCCTGGTCACTTCGCTGCGCAATACGCCGACCGGCGCCTCGGCGCTGCGTTCGAATGTCACGCGGATCATTTGGCCGCCGACGAAATCGACTCCGAGGTTCAGCCCACGCGTCAGCACCAGCCCCCACGAGGCAAATACCAGCAGCGCGCTGATGATGTAAAACGGCACACGCCATTTCAGGAAATGGATGTTGGTGTGATCGGGGACGAGTTTGAGGAGTTTCATGGGATCAGTGCTCCTCTTACAGGTTCAGATCAGCAGGCCGCGCGCGGCGCAACCATTGCGCCACCCACATCCGGGTCATCACGACCGCCGTAAACACCGAAGTCATGATGCCGATGATCAGCACGACCGCAAAGCCCTTCACCGGCCCCGAACCAAAGGCAAACATCAACGTCGCGGCGATGATATTGGTGATGTTGGCGTCAAAGATCGCGCGGGTCGCTTCCTTATAACCCACTTCGACCGCCTGCATGACGCGGCGCCCGCGACGGCGTTCTTCGCGAATACGTTCATTGATCAGCACATTGGCATCGACTGCAGCGCCGATCGTCAGCACGAAACCGGCGATCCCCGGCAGGGTCAGCGTGGTCCCGATCACCCCCATGATCCCCAGGATCATCAGCATGTTGAGCGTCAACGCACAGCACGCATACACACCAAATCGGCCATATGTGACGAGGATAAACACCGCGAGGGCAAATGTGCCCACGCCCATCGCGATCATCCCCTTGCGGATCGAATCCGCGCCGAGATCAGGCCCGACAGTGCGTTCTTCGACCACTTTGAGATCGACCGGCAAAGCGCCCGACCGCAATGAAATCGCCAGCTGATTGGCGCTGTCGACGGTGAAATTGCCTGAAATGACCGCGCTGCCACCCAGGATCGCTTCGTTGATCAACGGGGACGACAGCACTTTGCCGTCGAGAATGATTGCAAATGGCTTGCCAACATTGGTGGACGTCAGCTTGGCAAATTTCGCGCCACCATCGCTGTTGAAGGTGATCGTCACGGTCGCCGCATTGGTCTGCGAGTTGTTCGACAATTGCGCATTGGTCAACTCGTCGCCGCGAATACCGCCCAACCGCCTGACCGCGATCTTTGGCGCGGCGCCCGCTTTGCCTTCTGCATAAGGCACGATTTCGTCGCCCGGGGGCGCGATGCCTTGCGCCACATCGCTGGGCAGCGCGGACTGGTCAACCAGCTTGAATTCCAGCTTTGCGGTCTGGCCCAGCAAGTTTTTCAGCGCCTGCGGATCCTGCAATCCAGGCACCTGGACCAGAATGCGGCGCGGACCGGACCGGATGATCGTCGGTTCCTTGGTGCCGAGCGCGTCGATGCGTTTGCGCACGACTTCAACGGCCGTGTCCATCGCCTGCGTAACCGCCTGATCAATGCCCTCCTGGCTCGGCGTCAGCACAAAGCGATCGCCGTCGACGACCGTGATCGTCCAGTCGCGCTTGCCCGTCAGGCCCGCGCCATTGGTCAGTGGCAGCATCGCCTCGCGCACGGCGTCAATTTTTGACGGGTCTTCGACCGTAAAATTGATCGCGCCGTTGGTGTTCGAAATATCGCTGATGCGCACTTGCGGGGTCATCGCGCGCAATTTGGTGCGCACCGATTCTTCCATGCCTTCGACGCGCTGCGTGCGCACTTGCGCGGGATCGGCCTC
>JAYTHT010000578.1:0-2688 GCA_043732365.1 Novosphingobium sp.
GTCAAAAAGTCGCGATAGCGCAACCGGCTGGCTTCAAGCGTGGACCGGGGCAGCGGATGCAACCGTGCGGCCAGTTCGCGCATCGGCGCAGAACTGATCGAATGCTTTGAACGGATGATGGTTTCGCCGCCATCTGCCCGGGTTGCGGTCATGCGCCAGCCACCCTGGCCGTCGCCGGCGAGTTGCTTCAATCCATGGCCCATCAGCACCAGACCGCCGGCTTCGACAATGCGATCGCGCGCGGCATCCCACATCATGCCGGGCCCGAGGCGCGGATACCGGAATGTTTCGAGCAAAGTCTTGGTCGCCATGCCGTTGTTGGGGCGCTTGTTCAGCCCCAGGCTGCGCTTCAATCCGTCGAACACTGCCGCGCCGAGCGACAGGCCCTTGATGCGTTGGGCAGCCCAGTCGGCGCTCATTTCATCGCATGGCATGCCCCACACCTTTTCGGTGTAAGTCTTGAAAAAGATCGAATACAATTTTTTGCCGAACTGGTTGCAGGTCCAGTCTTCAAAGCTGCGCACTTCACGGATCGGAAACAGGCGCGACATGCCATAGCTCAACATGCAGGCGGTCGAACGCACAATGCCCAGATTGCCCAGTGCTTCGAATGCGCGCAGCGGGTACGAGTAAAACTTGCCCTCGTAATAAATGCGGCTCATCCGCGGACGCTGAATGAAATCGTCGGGCAGCAGTTCATCCCACAAATCGACGACTTGCTTTGATTTCGAAAAGAACCGGTGGCCACCGATGTCAAAGCGATAGCCTTCGTGTTCGACCGTGCGACTGATCCCGCCAACCGAATGCGGGTCTTTTTCGATGATCGCGACGGTAAAACCCTGACGCGACAAAAGGTACCCTGCGGTCAACCCGGCCGGTCCTGCGCCGATGATTGCCACGTCCACATCAATCTGATTTGCCGCAGCACGATTACCCGCCTGCGTGTCGAATTCGGTCGCCATTCCTAGCCCCTTGCCTGTGAATTGCCTTGAGGACAGAGGTGAACGAAATTGGATAAGGGAAAGTTAACAGCGCGCTGTAGATGGACGTATTTGTTTGCGCTCATCGTTGGGAAGCCGATACCGGCCCGATCCCCCACCGCAGCGCCAAGCCAACGTGTTGGTCAGCGAGCCGCTCGTCGGTGAGCCGGTTGGCCTAATCGAGTGTGATGATGGGACGCACCTCGTGCGTGTCTGCACGCGCGAACCGGGCATCATCGATTGCAAAGGCCGTTTCCGCCGCTTCGCTCAGCCCAGATCCAAGCTATGCAAACCGGCGGAAACGGCCTCGAACTGTGGCGGGTGTTCCCGGTCCAATCGGCAGGACATGGTCCCGGTTGAACAGGCCGGTGCCGTCCTTCCAAACTTGCTCATTCGCGAATTTCGCAAACAACGCTCCCAAAACTCAATTGTTACCGTTGGTTCCGGTCCCCGGCACGGCCAGGTGTGGTGCGGGCAAGCCGGCGCAACGGTGGGCCAGTTCTTCCAATTGGAACGTCTGTTCGAAGATCACGCCATAATGCGGATGATTGCGCCAGCGCACTTTGGCATATAGCGACGGTAGGACAGCCGTCTGTATTTTTACAAGTTCGTTCAACAGCAGCCATTTTTCGCTGTCGACGGCCGCGCCTTGTTGCGAAATGTCGCGAATCGCCACCGGCACCGCTTCGCCACTCGAAAACAGCATCGCGTCGAGCGCGATTCGCAACCGCACCTGGCGGCGTTGGCCGGCCCCTTTGGCTTCATCGATCAGGCGTTCCGGGTCGATCGGTTCACGAAACTGCAGACCCGCGTGATCGCCGGTCACCCACATGCATTGCGCGTTATGGCGGTCACCGTTGGCCAGCTCCACCGCGAGCACTCTGTGCTGTCCCAAAGGTCCGAAAAGCTTTACTTTCAGGCCGGTTGCCGACCCATCCCGGATTACGCAGAACTGCTCACGACCGTCGACCACCAATTTGGCGACGCGCAGCATCAGGGTAAAACGGGGTGCCCCGCGCAGCTCGGCAACGGAACGCGCCAGGGCATTCGCATCGGGCAACCCCGACGCGCCCGGACGATCCTGGCCTTCGCTGTGCATTGACAAATCCGCTATCCTTTTTTGGGCGTAACAGATCCAATTCTGTCGGTCACCAAAGCGACCTTGCGAAGTGACCATAAATCAATGTTCATTTCGAAGACGTTACTGCGACTGCGCGGCAATCCCCCGGCGATCATTCAACTGTCTGTTATGCAATCACGACAGAGGCAAGTGATACGCCGCCTGCGCTGGCTCGGTCATGAGGTCGGTCGCCACCGCGTGCGTCGCCTGATGGTGGAGACTTGTAACGGTTTTGCGCCGGTTGCCCGAGCGATTCCTGCTCGCAACAGGAGACCTGCGAGATGACGATCAAGCATACAGAGGAGTTCAGGCGCGAAACGGTACGGATCGCGCTGACCAGCGGCCGTTCGCAGGGAGCGCGTTGCGGCGGACAAGGGCATCGGCAAATGGACCCTGCGCAAACGGATCGCTCGCTACCGGACGACTGATACGGTGGTTGCGCCGCAGGCGGATCTGGTCAGGGAGAACGAACGGTTTTTACAATCCACGCAGGCGCCATTCATATCCGGGCGGCATCAGCCCGCTCGCATTCGAGGCCAAGGCGGCATAGTGAGGCGATTGATTGCTTCCCGATGGCTGAAACGCAGC
>JAYTHT010000579.1:0-2688 GCA_043732365.1 Novosphingobium sp.
TGCCGCTCGCGATAGGATGCGCGTTGCGCGTCGCTACGTTCGGCGTGACAGGCGGGGCAACTCACACCGGGCTCGTACAACGCGGACGCGCGGGCCTCGGTATTCACCGGTCGCTGGCAGCCATGGCAGAGCGCGTGCGTCCCCCGCGTAAGGCCGTGACCGACACTGACCCGCTGATCGAACACAAAGCATTCGCCCTGCCACAGGCTTTGTTCGGGCGGGATTGTTTCGAGGTAATTGAGGATGCCGCCCTTCAGATGATAGACTTGCGCGATGCCTTCCTGCCGCAGGAACGCGGTCGATTTTTCGCAGCGAATGCCACCGGTGCAGAACATCGCGACTTTGACCTGTTGCCCGCCCACCAAGGCTGCGCGGTTCTGGCGGAACCATTCGGGAAATTCGCTGAATGTGCGGGTTTGCGGGTCAATCGCGCCGGAAAATGTGCCAACTGCGACTTCGTAGTCGTTGCGCGTGTCGATCACGATCGTATCGGGATCGGCGATCAGCACGTTCCAGTCCTGCGGCGTGACATACGTGCCGACGCTGTCCAGTGGATCGATGTCAGGTTGGCCCATCGTGACGATTTCACGTTTGATGCGCACTTTCATGCGGTGAAACGGCATCGCTGCGCTTGGCGAATATTTCACTTCCACCTCGCCACATCCGGGCAAGGCGCGTATATGCGCCAGCACGATGGCGATGCCGCAGGACGTGCCTGCAATCGTCCCGTTGATCCCTTCGGGTGCCAGTAGCAGCGTCCCGCGCACGCGCTGTTGCCGACACACCTGTTCAAGCGGATCGCGCAACGCGGCGCAATCGTCAAACCGGCAGAAATGATACAGCGCGGCGACGGTCAGGTCGAATGAGGCATGCGATGGGGCTGGTGCAGGCGGTAGCATGGCGCGCCTATAGCGCGCGATCCGCCAGAATTGAACTACCGATCATAATTTCAGGACGGACGACACGGTCGAACGTTTCCGCATCGACAAGACCGGTGACCACGGCGGCCTGACGCAAAGTCATATCGTGGGCTTGCGCATGGGCCGCGATTTTGGCCGCCTTTTCATAGCCGATTTCGGGTACCAATGCGGTGACCAGCATCAGCGATCGGTCGACGAGTTCGGCAATGCGCGCCACATTGGGCTCCAGCCCTGTCAGCGCACGCTGCGTAAACCCGTCGATGCCCGTCGCTAGCAAGTCGATCGACCGCAGGACATTCGCACCGATCAGCGGTTTGAACACGTTCAATTCCAGATGCCCCTGCATCCCGCCCACCGTCACGGCCGCATGATTGCCGATGACTTGGGCGGCCACCATGGACAGCATTTCGCACTGGGTGGGGTTTACTTTGCCCGGCATGATCGAACTGCCCGGCTCGTTTTCGGGCAAATGCAATTCGCCGATGCCCGCGCGCGGGCCCGACGCCAGCAGGCGGATGTCATTGGCGATCTTGGTCAGCGCCGTGGCCAGTGTTGCCATGGCCGCCGACAGCGCGACGAGCGCATCATTGCCCGCCAGCGCGGCAAACGCATTTGCCGCAGGGCGAAATGCGATGCCGGTTTGTGAGCTGATTGTGCGCGCAAACTCCTCTGCAAAACCAGGCGGTGCATTGATCCCGGTGCCCACTGCTGTGCCGCCTTGGGCCAGTTCGCGCACTTCGTCCAAGGCCTGCCCGATGCGGATGCGCGCCGCCGCGATTTGCGCGGCATAGCCCGAAAATTCCTGCCCCAGCGTCAACGGCGTGGCGTCCTGCAAATGGGTGCGGCCAATCTTGACGATATGCGCCCATGCCAACTGTTTTTCAGCCAGCACGCGGTGCATTTCGGCCAACGCGGGGTCGAGCCGATCGATCACGCCGCGCGCCGCCGCGATATGCAGCGCGGTGGGAAAGCTGTCGTTCGATGATTGCGATCGGTTGACGTGGTCGTTGGGATGTACTGGCACTTTGCCGCCACGCTGCCCGGTCAGAATCTCATTGGCGCGGCCCGCGATCACTTCGTTGACATTCATGTTGCTTTGCGTGCCCGACCCGGTCTGCCAGATCGCCAGCGGAAACTGGTCGTCGAACCGCCCCGCGATCAGTTGGACTGCAGCCGCCTCGATCGCATCGGCCAGCGCGGCATCGAGCCCCCGCGCGCGGTTTATCTGTGCCGCCGCGAGCTTGATCGCGCCCAGCGCATGGATCACCGCGATCGGCATGGTTTCTGTGGCGCCAAACGGAAAATTGGCCAGGCTGCGCTGCGTTTGCGCGCCCCAATAGGCCATGGCCGGGACCGCAATTTCGCCCAGGCTGTCAGTTTCCATCCGCATATCGGCCACATCATCCTCCTGTTACGGCGATGATTTTACACAAAACCTGGCGGTGGGCATCGTAAAATGACGGCACCCGTTGTAATTTATGCGGGCGCGCCAGTTGCAATGTGAGAAAAAACGCGTTTCGCAATATGTGGGAACACTATGCCGGTTCGGGGATTTTACCCCTGACAAAAGCGTGCTTGAGGGGGTGGTAATGCGGATCAGGGACATATCGGGCGCAGCGAGCGCGACGCTTCCAAACGAGTTTTCCTAGATGGCCGCCCGCAACAGCAATCCACGGCGGATCCTCCCGCTGGGAGAGCGCGTAGTCGAACCCACGCTTGGCCCTGTTGGCCTGTGGCAACATGCAAACAACGAACGGAAGGAATTTTC
>JAYTHT010000580.1:0-2683 GCA_043732365.1 Novosphingobium sp.
CGAACGGATATTTGTCCGCCAGAAAGCGCCGCAATGAATCGACCAGCATCTGCCGATCTTCGCCCAGAGAAAAATCCATGGTGTCAGAGCTCCAGAATGGCCTTGGTGATAATTTCGCGCTGGACCTCGTTGGACCCGCCGAAAATCGACAGTTTTCGGTCGTTGAAATACTGGGTGGCGACGGGCCCGGCCCATTCGGGGCCGACCGGTTCGCCGTTCCACCCGCCTTCAAACGATTCCGGCACCCACGGCCGCGCATATGTACCGGCGGCGCGACGTGTCAGGTCGTCAATCTGTTGCCGGATTTCGGTGCCGCGAATTTTCAGCATCGAACTTTCCGCGACCGGTGCCGCGCCGGCGCCAGCGGCGGCCAGCACGCGCATATTGGTCGTCTTCATGTTTTCCAGCTCGATTTCGATCCGCGCGAGCCGCGCCGCGAACTGCGGGTCCGCCGCCAGCAGCCGACCATTGCGCCGCTGCGTCCGCGCGATGTCCTTCAATTCGCCCAGCGCCGCCATCGATGCGCCGACGCCCGCAATATTGGTGCGTTCGTATGTCAGCAGGTACTTGGCATAAGTCCAGCCCCGGTTTTCCTCACCCACCAGATTGGCGACCGGCACACGCACATCGGTCATGAACACTTCGTTGACTTCGCGGTCGCCCGACAACAGCCGGATCGGGCGAACCTCGATTCCCGGCGTCGCCATGTCGATCAACAGGAATGTGATGCCGTCCTGCTTCTTGCCATCGCTCGCGGTCCGCACCAGGCAAAACATCATGTTCGCGTATTGCGCCAGCGTGGTCCAGGTTTTCTGGCCATTGACCACATAATGGTCGCCATCACGGACGGCAGCGGTTTTCAGGCTGGCCAGATCCGACCCGGCGCCGGGCTCGGAATAACCCTGACACCACCAGTCGCTGCCATCAAGAATGCGCGGCAACCAGTGGCGCTTCTGCTCTTCGGAACCGTATTTCAGCAGGACCGGCCCGATCATCGACAGGCCAAACGGCAATATACGCGGCGCATTGGCCAGTGCAGTTTCGGTTTCAAAGATAAACCGCTCGATCACGGTCCAGCCGGTCCCGCCCCATGCAATCGGCCAGTGATTGGCCAGCCAGCCGCGCGCATTCAAAATGGCGTGCCATTCTTCCATCTCGGCTTTGGTCAGGTGCTGACCTTTACGCATTTTTTCCGACAGCCGCGCGGGCAGTTTGTCGGCCAGAAACGTGCGCACTTCGGCGCGAAATGCCTCTTCAGCGGGCGTGAACTTCAGATCCATGCTGATCTCTCCTGCCACCAGCGCCGTAAACTGCGACGCTGTTAAATTCAATCATCCGATTAACATACGCTGCGTGGCAGGCAAGTGGCCATTTGGGGCAGGGTTTGGCGACAGGCCGAAATGGCGGATTGTTCGCAGTCACCGCAGCACGCCCGCGCCGAATTATACGCCAAGCCCGGATCGCGCGGCCCAGCGATACAGCCACAACACCATGCCGCCCATCACCAGCACCGACAACGCCACGCCCCATGTCGCAAAGCCGTCGCCGACCAGCCCCAGCGGCCAGTCGCTGTCGTGCACGGTCAGGAACCCGGTCTTGGCCGCCGCGGTCAGCCCGGCGATCACGACATTGATCAGGCTTTCCCCGACGATCAGGCCCGATGCAAGAATCACCCCGATCCGGCGGACGAGCACCGCCGCGCCGGGATTGGCCGCGTGCCGGTCGCCATAGCGCTCGTACAGATGCCCGGCGACCGCGCCAATGATCACGATGCTGATCGTGCCGGGCGGGATATAACCGCCAAAGGCAATCGCCAGCGGCGGAAGGCGCAGCCCCCACAACCGATTGATCACGGCGTCAAACACGATCAGCCCAACGCCGATCAGCGCGCCTGTGCCCAGGATCGGCCAATCGACCGTGCCATCGATGAATTGCCGGGCGAGCGCGGCGATCAATTGCGCCTGCGGTGCGGCCAGCGCCTTTGGCCCCGCACCCACGGCACCTGCATAACCATACGCATGGCCCAGCACGACCATGACCGGCGGGATTACCAGCGCGCCTGCGATCACGCCGATGATCAGCGCGACTTGTTGCCGCCAGGGTGTTGCGCCGACCAGTTCGCCAGCCTTCAGGTCCTGCAAATTGTCATTGGCAATCGTCGCGACGCCCAGCACAAAGCCCGCGACCAGCAGCGCCAGCGCCAGCAGTGCAGGCCGCGCCGCGATGCCCAGGCGCGGTTCGACGGTGATCGACAACAGGCCCGCTGCGGCCACCACACCGATGATCGCCAGGCTGGAAATCGGGCTGTTCGACGATCCGATCAGGCCCGCCATATACCCGCACAGCGCCGCAACCATAAACCCGGTCAGCGCGACAAACGCGATCCCGGCAATCAACAGCGACACTTCAAACGGAGCCAACGGTGTACCCGCGATAAACCCGTGCAGCAAAATCCCGACCGGGATCAACAGCAGCACGATCAGCACACCGATCCAGCGAAACGACATATCCTGTTCGGTGCGTTCGAGCACTTCGCCCGCCGCGCGGCGCGCCTGCGCCGCAAAGGCAGAGGCGACGCCCCCCGCCACCGGTTTTGCCAGCTGAATCAATGTCCACAACGCCGTTACCGCCATCGCTGAGGCAAACATGAAGCGGATTTTGTGCCGCCACACGTCCATCGCGA
>JAYTHT010000581.1:0-2679 GCA_043732365.1 Novosphingobium sp.
CAACCGATCCTGCGATTCTGGCCAACCTGATTGTCCATTCCGCGTTCGTCACCACCGGTCAGCGTTGTTCGTGCGCGCGCCGGTTGATCGTGGCCGACGACAGCACGGGCGATGCGCTGGTCGCCGCGTTGATCGATCTGGCCGCGCGCCTGCCGATTGGTGCAGGTGACGACGCGGCCTTCATGGGCCCGCTGGTCAGCGCTACAGCCGCGCGCGCCAGCCGATTGGCGCTGGACGGATTGATCGGGGCGGGATGCCGCGTGCTGCTCGACCGCAGCGACAGCGATGGCCGCGCAGAGGCATTTTTTGGTCCCGTCGTGCTCGATTCCACGGGTATAGCCGTGCCTGATGCGGAGATTTTTGCCCCGGTGCTACAGATTGTGCGCGTCGCCGATTTTGCCGCCGCGATCGCTGCCGCCAATGCCACCGCGTTTGGCCTGAGCGCCGGGTTGCTGGCCACCGACCAGGCGCTGTGGGACCGCTTCATCACCGAAATCCGCGCGGGCGTGGTCAATTGGAACCGCCCGACCACGGGCGCCGCATCGGCGGCGCCATTCGGCGGCCTGGGCGAATCCGGCAATCATCGGCCCAGCGCCTATTATGCCGCCGATTATTGTGCCTATCCGGTCGCCAGCTTTGAGTCTGTGGATCTGAAATCGTTACCAATTGTCGGTCTTGGCTAGGTGTCTGACCCAAAACTCGCTCTTTTGCGAGTTTTGGGTCAGACACCTAGCCAGATCTGACGGTAAGCCGGTCAAGCAAGACGCGGGAAACCCGAATTTTTTTAACTTTTCTTTCGCTATCCCCCTGTAGGTTTGCGTCAGCAGAACTGCCGTCATGGCAATCGGCGTGGGGCCATGTCGCCCACAGCCAATTGCCTTGCGCGCGAGGAGAATTGCGTTGTCGTATCCCATTCCCGGGAATGAAATTGAACGTTTGGCGACTCTCGACGATTATCGCATTCTCGATACCGAACCCGATCCGCGGTTTGATAATCTGGTTGAAATCGCCAGCGCGCATTTCGGCACGCCGATTGCGCTGGTGTCGCTGGTCGATGCAGATCGCCAGTGGTTCAAGGCCAAAGTCGGGCTTTCCACGAACCAGACCCCGCGCCGGATGGCATTTTGCACGCATTCGATTGCCAACCCCGATGTGGTGACCGTGATCGAAGACGCGGCGCTTGATGCGCGGTTTAGTGAAAATCCGCTGGTCACCGGCGACCCCAAGATCCGGTTTTATGCCGGTGCGCCAATCCTGGCCGAAGACGGCGTGGCGCTGGGCACGGTGTGTGTGATCGACCGCGTGCCCCGCAAATTCGGGCCGGAAGAACGCGAGATGCTGGCGCGACTGGCTGATAACGCCCGTTCGTTGATGGAATTGCATCGCCGCAACAGCTTGTTGCGCGAAGCGGCGGATCGCGATCCATTGACCGGGCTGCTCAATCGCCGTGGTCTCGACCGGGAAATCGGCCGCGCGATGGGCGCGGTGCTGGCCGGGGAAAACTGCGGCCTGCTGTATCTCGATCTCGACAAGTTCAAACAGGTCAACGACACCTATGGCCACGAGATCGGCGATGGCTTGCTGCGCGAAACCGCCCGCAAATTGCAGACGGCTGTGCGTCAGGGCGATCAAGTGGCGCGGGTTGGCGGCGATGAATTCGTCGTTTTGCTGGTGCATCCGGTCGATCAAACGGTGCTGGAACTGGTTTCGATGCGCGTGCTGCGTGCATGCGCCGCCCCGGTCATGATGCATGATCAAGCGGTTGGGCTGGGCGTGTCGATCGGCGCAGCGCAGGCGCCGCGCGATGCGGTTTTGCCGCGTGATCTGTTGCGCGCGGCCGATCGCGCGATGTTCGATGCCAAACGGGCCGGACGGGGCCAGATCGTGTTTGCCGGCGATTGCGCGCAACTGAATCACTTTGAAGACCATGCCGCCAACGACGGCGCGCCCGTGGCCGAATTGGCGACGGGGATCGAACGCGATGAACTGTTCCTGGAATGGCAATCGTCGCACAATCTGGCGACCGGAAAGGTACTGGGGTATGGGGCGCTGGTGCGTTGGCACCATCCGCGCCTGGGTGTGATCGCACCCAACAATTTTGTGCCCCTGGCCGAAGCTTGCGGGTTGTCGGGTCGGCTCGATGCGTGGGTGCTGTTCCGCGCCTGCGAAGAGGCGGCGCGCGGGCCCGCCGATGTGCATTATGCGATCAATCTGTCGGCGCAATGGATCGCCAATGGCAATATCGTTTCGCTGGTGCGTACCGCGCTGGAACGCAGCGGGCTTGCGCCTGATCGGCTAGTCCTGGAAATTACCGAAAGCACCGCGATCGGCAGCGTTGAAAACGCGCAATATCACATGGCGCAATTGCGCGCGCTGGGCGTCCGGCTGGCGCTTGACGACTTTGGGGAGGGCTATTCCTCGCTCGCCTATCTGCAACACTATCGTTTTGACCTGCTAAAGCTTGACTGCTCGTTTGTCGCCGGGCTCGGCGCCGATCCACGCGGCGACCGGTTGTTGGAAGGAGTCATTCATCTGTCGCGGCTGCTGAACACCCCGGTCATTGCCGAAGGGGTCGAAACGTCCGAGCAGGCGGCGCGTTTGCGTGCGGCCGGCTGTGAAATGGGGCAGGGTAATTATCTCGCCAGACCCGTCGCGGCGCCGTGGGATATACCTGACATG
>JAYTHT010000582.1:0-2676 GCA_043732365.1 Novosphingobium sp.
GCGCGAAACGGCAGTTGCGGCGTGACCTGTGCCTATCGGGGCACAGGTCCGCATCTACTTAACTGCGCGGTTGACATTACGTAAGCGTCAAGCGAGAGCAGCTGCAACACCGCTGGCCGCAAGGCTCACAAACCGGTAAATTTCGGGAAAGTTCTGTTTATATGCGCGAAATTCGCACGTCTATTTCCGCCATCGCTGTTGTGTTGTGCCTGGTCGCGACATCTGCTGTCGCCCAAACTGCAGCTCCAAGCGCGGCAACGCCGGCTGCGGCGCCTGCGCCAGAACACAATGTCGACGAAATCATCGTGACCGCGCAAAAACGCACCAACAGCCTGCAAAACGTGCCGATCGTCGTCACCGCCATTGGCCGTCAGTTGCTGCAGGATACCGGTGTCAAGGATATCAAGGACCTGGCGGTGCTGACGCCGGGCCTGCTCGTGACATCGACGACCAATGAAGGGTCAACCACGGCGCGCATCCGCGGTGTCGGCACCGTCGGCGACAACGCCGGTCTGGAATCATCGGTCGGTATCGTTATCGATGGCGTCTATCGCCCGCGCAACGGCGTCGGCTTTGGCGATCTTGGCGATGTCGAGCGGATCGAAGTTCTGAAGGGTCCGCAGGGCACACTGTTTGGCAAATCGGCGACCGCCGGCGTCATCAACATCCTGACTGCGCCGCCTTCATTCAAATTCGGCGTCAATGCCGACCTGACCGTGGGCAATTATAGTTCCATTGGCGGCGCGGTTCAGGTCACCGGGCCAATTGTCGGCGATACTGTGGCCGCCAGCCTGTATTTTGCCGACCGCCACCGCGACGGGTATTTCAGCGTCAACGATGGCGCCGGGCCGAATACGGCGAGCCAGGATACCAACCGCAATTTCTACACGGTCCGTGGTCAATTGCTAATCGTGCCGACCACCGACTTTAAAGTGCGGATCATTGCGGACCATTCGCATCGAAATGAATTGTGCTGCATCGCGGTGATCACCCGCGCCAGCGAAGGCAATTTCGCCAACAATCTGGTTGCCGCACTCGGTGGCAACGACGGTAACGCGGCCAATCCATATGCGCGCACCGCTTATGCCAATCGTCCCGATGGCCAGAAAGTTGATGACAGTGGCATTTCAATGCAGATCGACTGGAAAGTCGGCCCCGGGTCATTGACTTCAGTCACCGCGTATCGCGACTGGAAGAACACCGCCGGTTTTGACGCCGACTTTTCGACCGCCGACCTCGATTACCTGCCGTATAACAACAGCAACTCGTCGGAATTCCGCACGTTCAGCCAAGAACTGCGCTATGCTGGCACCGCTGGCCCGCTCGATTACCTGATCGGTGGTTTCCTGTCGAAAGAGACGCTCCAGCAAAACACCAGCATCCTGGTCGGCAGCCAGTTTACCCCATATCTCGGTTTGCTGTTTTCGTCGCTGGTGACGGGCCGGCCCAATCCCAATTTCCTCCAGACCGGGCTGACCTTCCCGTATGTCGGCGGGGTCGCTTATGCGTCGGGCTCGGGTTCGGTCGATCAATATCATCAGCGCGATTCAACGTACGCGCTGTTCACCGACAACACATACCACTTTACCGACAAGCTCAGCTTCAATGCGGGCCTGCGGTATACGTTTGACGACAAGAAACTGAACCAGAACAGCAACAACATTGGTGGCGGCGCTGGCTGCGGCGCCGCCAATGCGGCGTTCGGTATTCTGAACGCACACAACTCCGCTGCGGCAACGTCGCTCGCCGCGGTCAACGGCACGATGTGCCTGCCGTTTCTCAGCCCCGGCTATAACAATTACGCCAACAATCAGGTTGAATCCGAAAGCGTTTTGTCGGGCACGGCCAAGTTGGTCTACCGCGCGAGCCGCGAGCTGTTGCTGTATGCCTCGTACGCGCGCGGATACAAGGCGGGCGGGTTCAACCTTGACCGGGTCGAATGCACGGTCGGTACGCCGGGCTGTGCGCCGGGCAGTGCGGCGGTCATCACGCCGATCAACAACACGCAATTTGGCGATGAAACCAACAATTCATTCGAAGTCGGCGAAAAAGCGACTCTGTTCAACCGCAAGCTGCTGCTGAACGCGACGCTGTTTTATCAGAAGTACAAGGGTTTTCAGCTCAACACGTTTAACGGGCTGGTTTTCGTCGTCACTTCGGTGCCGTCGGTCATCAGCAAAGGCGTCGATGCCGATTTTGTCTGGATTGCAACCAATGATCTCAGCATTCAGGGCGGCGTGACGTATTCCGACACCCGTTACAACCTGAACGGTGCACAGCTTGCCACGCTGCAGGCGCAGACCGGTTTCCTGGGATCGGGCAATTCGCGGCTGTCGCTGGCACCGTTCTGGTCGGTGTCGCTGTCATCGACGTATACGCAGCCGATTGGCGACAATTACAAAATGCGGTTCAATATCGGGGCGAAATATTCGTCCGGGTACAACACCGGGTCCGATCTCGATCCCGGCAAGTACCAGAACGGTTATGTCCTGGCCAATGGGCGCATCGCCTTTGGCCCGCGCGATGAACATTGGGCGCTCGAAGTCTGGTCGGAAAACCTTCTGAACACCAATTACAAGCAGGTTGCGTTCAATTCCGGGTTCCAGAACGTACCGACCAATGCGACCGGCGTGCTTGATGCGTTCCTCGGTGCGCCACGTACGTTTGGTGCGACAT
>JAYTHT010000583.1:0-2673 GCA_043732365.1 Novosphingobium sp.
TGTCGAATCGGCGCCGCATTTTGAGGACGAACGCGCGCTGGCACGATCGTTCGCGGATGAACTGTCGCGTTTTGCGGGCGAAGCGCGCGTGGCGCTGTATCGGCGCAAGGACCGCACCCACGACGCAATTCTGGAACGGATAACCGGATCATGGGACACCGCGCCGCGCACTTTGCCAATCGATGACCCGGCATTTGCCCTGATGCGCGCCGAACACGCTATGGTCAAAGTCGGGGCGCTCGACCTGTCTGACGCGTTGACCGATTTGCCCGGCGTACTGGCCATGCCGATGCTTGATCATGGCACGCTGACCGGGCTGGTGCTGATGGATCTGAAGGGCAATGGCGCATTGTACCGGCCCGATGAAATCGCGGTGCTGGGCTGGGCCGCGCACGATGTCGCGCTGGCGCTGGCCGCGCTGCATGCCGGGCTGATCGAATCGGAAAACCGGCTGTTGAAAGCGCAACTGGCGCGGCTGGGCAGTCTGATCGGTGACCGGCTCAACCATGCCGGGGCATGATCAATTGCCATCGGGATGTGTTGCCGCTAACCCTGTACAGATAGTCGGTGATGCGGGGACAATAACCATGGTTTGGAAATATGCTCTGGGCTTTGCCCTGATGCTTGGCGTGTCGGTTCCAGCCTTGGCTACCACGCCTGCGACGTATGACGAACGCCCGGCAAAAATCACCAACCCCGACGATTTGCGCGATTTTGACCGGCGCGTGGTCGAAATTCCGATGCGCGACGGGGTTAAGCTGCACACCGTAATTCTGGTGCCAAAGGGCGCAAAAGGTGCCGGCATGCTACTGACCCGCACGCCCTACAATGCCGAAGACCAGACGAATTACGGCCATTCGCCGCACATGGCCAGCCGGATCGATGGCTATGACAGCGCGCCGGACGTGGTCATGGCGGGCGGATATATCCGCATTGTGCAAGACGTTCGCGGCAAATTCGGTTCGGGCGGGACGTATGTGATGAACCGGCCCTTTGTCGGCACGTCGCTCAATCCGACCAAAGTCGATCACGCCACCGACACGTATGACACGATCGATTGGCTGGTGAAGCACGTGCCTGAATCAAACGGGCGCGTCGGCATTCTGGGGATCAGTTATGATGGGTTCACCGCGCTGGCCGCGCTGGTCAATCCGCATCCGGCACTGAAAGTCGCGGTGCCAATGAACCCGATGGTCGATGGCTGGCGCGGGGACGACTGGTTTCACAACGGCGCCTATCGCCAGTACAGCAACGATTACGTCTGGGAACAAATCGCCACCCGCGACAATTCCAATCATTATGAAACACCCAACGCCGATGCCTATGACTTGTTCATGCGCGCTGGGTCGGCGGGCGCGCTGGGCACCGCGCATGGCCTCGACCAGATCGGGTTTTGGCAGAAATTAAAGGCACATCAGGCTTACGACAGTTTCTGGCAGGACCAGGCGATGGACAAGATCCTGGCGCGCGCGCCGCTTACGGTGCCGACCATGCTGGTCCATTCGTTGTGGGATCAGGAAGACATTTATGGCGCGCCCGCCGTGTGGAAAGCGCTGAAACCCGCCGACAAAGCCGGTAATCTGTATCTGTCGATGGGGCCATGGTTCCATGGTCAGGAAATCGAACGCGCCGACACGCTGGGCCCGATCCGGTGGGATTCCGACACCGCGAAGTGGTGGCGGATGCACGTGCTGGCGCCGTTCCTGTCGCATTTCCTGTATGACACGCCGATGGATGTCGCGACGGTCACCGCGTTTCAATCGGGCACCGCTGAATGGCAACGGCTGCCCGGCTGGCCTGTCGCCAAATCCGCCACGAAGCTGTATTTGCACGCAAACCGGTCACTGGGCATGGCCCCGTCGGACCGCGCGGCGCAGATCGATTATGTGTCGGATCCGGCCAGCCCGGTCACATTCCTGCCGCGCCCAAACAAGCTGGTCGGCTATGAAAACAATCCCTGGAAAACGTGGCTGACCAGCGATCAGCGCCCGGTGTCGGGCCGTCCCGACGTGTTGACCTTCACCGGGTCCGCGCTCGACCATGCGGTGACGATCGCCGGGACGCCGATGGTCCATCTGACCGCATCGACCAGCGGCACCGACAGCGACTGGGTGGTCAAACTGATCGATGTCTATCCCGACGAAGTTGCGGGCGATCCGGCAATGGGCGGATATCAGTTGGCGGTGGGCATGGACATCTTTCGCGGGCGCTACCGCCAAAGCCTGTCCCAGGCCCGACCGATTACCCCCAATGCGCCGCTCGCATATGAATTCGCGCTGCCACAGGCCAACCACGTGTTCCTGCCCGGCCACCGCATCATGGTGCAGATCCAGTCAAGCTGGTTCCCGCTTTACGACCGCAACCCGCAGACATTCGTGCCCTCGATCCTCGACGCCAAGCCATCAGACTATGTCCGGGCCACCCAAAAGGTCAGCGTCGGCGGCGAAGATGGCACGTATATCGACCTGCCGGTTGTGAACTGATCAACACCCGGGTGGCCCCGCGCCACCTGGGCTTTGGCGAAATCGTCGCGGCCGCCACGTACGAAAAGCAGGGTTGCCCAGGCGCGCCGACCGGCCCACTAGATATAGACACCAATGCCGTCAATAACACAGCCCCTGCCCCTGCGAATGGCTTTCGTTGCGCTTGCCACACTGCTGTTATGCGGTTGCG
>JAYTHT010000584.1:0-2671 GCA_043732365.1 Novosphingobium sp.
GTCTTATAGTCCCGGTACAGGTTCGACTGGGCTCCACGCTCTTGCTGACCGACCAGAGGCTGCGACACAAAAAGGAACTGCTCACCTTGGCCAAACCCGTGCGGGCCCGTGCCCCCCGATCAACCGCGCCCAGATCAAGCGTTCCGGGAGCTGTGAAGGCTCCTGCAAAAGCCTCGGCAGGCGAAACGCCCGTCATTGCGCAATTAATCGATGCGGAGACCATTGCCGGCGAAGATGACGCGGTGTTTGCGTTGCGCAGCCTGCAACAGGCCCATGCCAACAACAAACGATACGAGGCCAGCGACGCCGAACTGCTCAAGTTCTACGAACAGATGGTGCTGATCCGCCGGTTTGAGGAGCGCGCCGGGCAATTGTACGGGCTGGGCCTGATCGGCGGGTTCTGCCATTTGTATATCGGACAGGAAGCGGTCGCAGTCGGCGTGCAATCAGCGTTGAATGCTGGCCACGACAGCGTGATCACTGGCTATCGCGACCATGGCCACATGCTCGCGTATGGTATTGATCCCAAGTTGATCATGGCCGAATTGACCGGGCGCGGTGCGGGTATTTCGCACGGCAAAGGCGGATCGATGCATATGTTTTCGACCGAGCACAAATTTTATGGCGGCCATGGTATCGTTGGGGCGCAAGTACCATTGGGCGCGGGGCTGGCATTTGGCCACAAATATCGCGGCGATGGCGGCGTGTGCATCGCCTATTTTGGCGATGGTGCGGCAAACCAGGGCCAAGTCTACGAAACATTCAACATGGCTGCGTTGTGGAAACTGCCGATCGTGTTCGTGGTCGAAAACAACGGCTATGCGATGGGCACCGCGGTCAGCCGCGGATCTGCCGAAACGCATTTCTATCGCCGTGGCACTGCGTTTCGCATCCCCGGCATGGACGTTAATGGCATGGACGTGCTCGAAGTGCGCCAGGCGACCGAAGTCGCGCTCGATTTCGTGCGCGCTGGCAATGGCCCGGTGCTGATGGAGCTAAAAACCTATCGCTATCGCGGGCATTCGATGTCCGACCCGGCCAAATACCGCACGCGCGAAGAGGTGCAGGATATGCGCGACCACCACGATCCGATCGAGGCGGCCAAGCAGGAATTGCTGAAACGCGGCGTGACCGAGGACCGGATGAAGGACATCGACAAAGCGATCCGCGCGATCGTGGCGCAAGCTGCCGACTTCGCCGAAAATTCACCCGAGCCGGCCCCGGCTGAATTGTACACCGACGTGCTGGTGGAAAATTACTGATATGGCAATTGACCTCAAAATGCCCGCGCTGTCCCCCACGATGGAGGAAGGCACGCTCGCCAAGTGGCTGGTCAAACCCGGCGACACCGTGAAATCCGGGGACATCCTGGCCGAGATCGAAACCGACAAGGCGACAATGGAATTCGAAGCCGTCGATGAAGGCGTGATTGGCGACCTGATCGTTGCCGCAGGAACCGAAGGGGTTAAGGTAGGCACGATCATCGCGACGCTGCAAGGCGACGATGAAGAGCCTGCGCCGGTGGCTCCCCAGGCAGCCGCGCCTGTGGTTGCACCAGAACCCGCCCCCGTCGCCGCCAAACCAGCACCGGTCGTAATGGCGCCTGCTGCAACGGACGTGCCTGCGGGCACAGCGATGGTTTCCACGACCGTTCGCGAAGCGCTGCGCGATGCGATGGCCGAGGAAATGCGCGCCGATGATCGCATTTTCGTGATGGGCGAAGAGGTCGCGCAGTACCAGGGCGCGTACAAAGTCACCCAGGGGTTGCTCGACGAATTCGGCCCACGCCGGGTGATCGACACGCCGATCACCGAATACGGCTTTGCCGGGATCGGCACCGGCGCGGCGATGGGCGGTTTGCGTCCGATCGTCGAATTCATGACGTTCAATTTCGCGATGCAGGCGATCGATCACATCATAAATTCGGCGGCCAAGACCAATTATATGTCGGGTGGCCAGATGCGCTGTCCGATCGTGTTTCGCGGCCCCAATGGCGCAGCATCGCGCGTCGGCGCACAGCACAGCCAGAACTTTAGTCCATGGTATGCCTCAATTCCCGGCCTGGTCGTGATTGCGCCCTATGACGCCGCCGATGCCAAAGGCCTGTTGAAAGCCGCGATCCGCAGCGAAGACCCGGTCGTGTTCCTGGAAAACGAACTGGTTTACGGGCGCAGCTTTGATGTGCCGCAACACGACGATTTCATTCTGCCGATCGGCAAGGCGCGGATCGTGCGCCCGGGCAAGGATGTGACCATCGTCACATATTCGATCGGCGTTGGACTGGCGCTGGAGGCCGCCGCGACGCTGGCCGAAGAAGGAATTGAGGTCGAAATCGTCGATTTGCGCACATTGCGTCCGCTCGACAAGGCAACCGTGCTGGAAAGCCTGTCGCGCACCAACCGCATGGTTGTCGCCGAAGAAGGCTTTCCGGTCTGTTCGATTGCATCGGAAATTATCGCGATCGCGATGGAAGAAGGCTTTGACGATCTGGACGCGCCGGTTCTGCGGGTGTGCAATGAAGACGTGCCGATGCCGTATGCCGCCAATCTGGAAAAGATCGCGCTGATCAACGCCGGCAAGATCGCCGATGCGGTGCGCAAGGTGTGCTATCGTTGATCGCAATGTAACGGGGCGAGGGCGGACCGGTGGTTGATCCGGCGCTGTCCCCGTC
>JAYTHT010000585.1:0-8900 GCA_043732365.1 Novosphingobium sp.
GTCACATGGGCCGCGCCGACCGACACCGGCCAATGCACATTACCCGTGGTCAGCCGCGCGCGAAACGCCGCGTCCCACAATGTTTCGGCCTTGTTGTCCTCGGCATACCAGTACCAGCCCCCATCATTGATATTCATCGGGTCGAATGTGGTGTTGGCGACGATCCCGTGCCGCGCGGGCGATACCCCGGTGATCAGCGTGGTGTGGCTGGGATACGTCAGCGTCGGCAACACACCGACAACGCCGCGCGCATAGCTGCCCTGGGTCAGGAACGCAGTCAGATTGGGCAAATTCAGCCCCCGCGCGCGCGCATCGAGCACATCAGCCGGTCGCAACCCATCGATCGAGATCAGCAGCACCGGGCGCGCCAGCGCGGCGACCGGTTGGAATGCCGCCAGCGCAAACAGAAGAGCAACCATGCGCAAAGGCCAGCGTCGCTGCGTAAACATGATTCTCTCCTGCCCAATCGCTCAGGCGCGATGCATCCCGCAAAAAAGCCCGCCTGCCAAGCGGCAAGCGGACCTTTTACACGTAATGTCGCTTGAGACCGCCGGGCTCAGTCTTCCGGAGCGATTGTCACTCTCAGGCCGTCGATCGCATCGGTGATCGGCAACTGGCACGACAGGCGCGACGTTGCATTGCGGTATTCCGAACTGTCGAGCAGATCGTTTTCGTCTTCGCTCAACGGCGCCAGCTTGTCGGCAAACGCCGGGTCGACGAACACATGGCACGTCGCGCACGAGCAACAGCCGCCACACAGCGCCAGCAGCTCGTCAAAGCCATTGTCGCGAATTGCTTCCATCACGGTGGTCCCGGTGGATGCCTCGATGGTTTTTTCTTCACCGGCACGGTTGACGACAGTCAGCTTTGGCATGATCGATCTTTCGTTGCGGGAAACGCGTCCGGGCAAATCGACTGGCTTGCCCGGCGCGCGCTTATCCCTGCTTTGCGCCGGGCTGCTATCGCGCGCGCGCCTGTTTGGCAAGCCTGCCTGAACCCGGTGTCATTAAGGACAGCCGGAAAAGATCGGGCAGAGATCGATCAAGAGGGGAAAATGCCGTGGGCCTGACTGCCGAACAGATCCGTGACGGGCTCGACCACGTCGGGCGCACCAGTGTACCGCTGGCACAGGCGATTACCCGCGTCGGCTATCCCGAACCGCGAATCCGCGTGCGCGGGTGGCACACGTTGTTGCGCACAGTCGTCGGCCAGCAAGTCAGCGTGGCCTCCGCCGCGTCGGTCTGGAACAAGCTGGAGGCCTTGCTGGGCGAAGGGATGGACCCGGCAGAATTGCTGCGCACCTCGTTCGACGATCTGCGCGGTTGCGGCTTGTCACGTCAGAAACAGGGCTATGCCCGGTCGCTGTGCGAACTGGTAAGCGCGGGTGCGATCGATTTTGGCGGATTGCCCGATGACGACGAAGCAGCAATCGAATTGCTGACCCGGATCAAAGGTATTGGCCGCTGGTCGGCGGAAATCTATTTGCTGTTTGCCGAAGGACGCCCTGATATCTGGCCTGCAGGCGATCTGGCTGTGCAGGTCGGGCTGGGTAAATTGCTTGCACTTGATGCGCGGCCCGATGAACGCACCACGCGTGACCTGGCCGAAGTGTGGCGCCCGTATCGCGGCGCGGTCGCGATTTTCACCTGGCATTGCTATAACAATCCGGCGCTGTGACAGGTTCATACGCGCGGATTGCAAAACACCGGCACCCAGTTTTCGTATCGTGTTCTACTTGCGCAAAGTTTTGATGATCGCGGAAAAATCAAGACCCGCATTGCCCGCCGAAACAAATGCTTCATACAGTTCGGCGGCGCGGTGGCCCATCGGCACAACGGCGCCGGATTCCGCCGCAGCAGCCATCGCCAGGCGCAAATCCTTCAACATCAGTGCCGACGTAAACCCGCCCTGATAATCGTTATCGGCAGGCGTCTTGGGGCCAACGCCGGGGACCGGACAATAGCTGGTCATCGCCCAGCTCTGGCCCGACGACTTTGACGAAATGTCATAAAACGTCTGCAGATCGAGGCCCAGCCGTTCGGCCATCGCGAACGCTTCGCTGGTGGCGACCATCGACGCGCCAAGCAGCATGTTGTTGCAGATTTTGGCGGCCTGTCCCGCGCCGTCACCGCCGGCATGGATAACTGCCGCGCCCATCGCGGTCAGGATCGGCTTGGCCGCCATAAACGCCGTATCGGTGCCGCCCGCCATGAACGTCAGCGTGCCGCCTTTGGCCGCCGCGATCCCGCCCGAAACTGGCGCATCGACCATCGGGTGACCCTTGATTGCGGCCATCGCAATCACATCGCGCGCAGTGCCGACGTCGATCGTCGAACAATCGATCAACAGCACGCCTTTGGGCGCCCATTTCAACACGTCGTTCTGATAGACGCTGCGCACGATCTTGCCATCGGGCAGCATCGTGACGACCGCGTCGGCGCTATCGAGCGCGGCGTTGATGCTGGTATGCGTGCCACACCCCGACAACTTTGCCCGGCCGAGCGCCGCGCTATCGAGATCAAACGCCTCAACCTTATAGCCATTGGCAACCAGGTTGGCGGCCATTCCGCCGCCCATGTTGCCCAGCCCGATAAAGGCAATGCGCTTGGCCATATATAGCTCCTGTCTGCGGCCCGCTGCGCGGGTCCGGTTATAGTGTCACAATCCGCGTTCGCGGATTAGCGCCCCGTGAATGTGCCGGGCCGCTTTTCGATGAATGCGGCCATGCCCTCAGCCTTATCTTCGGTCGCGGTCAAGACCTGAAACAGCCGGCGTTCGAACAGCAGGCCCTGATCGAGCGTGGTTTCGAACGCGGCATTGACCATTTCCTTGTTGGCAATCGCGGCCAGCGGAGGCATCGCGGCAATCGCGGTGGCAGTCTTCAGCGCGTCGGCAACCAGATCGGCCAGCGGTACGACCCGTGCGACCAGGCCCGACCGCTCTGCCTCGGCAGCGTCCATCATCCGCCCGGTCAGGCACATCTCCATCGCTTTGGCTTTGCCGATCGCGCGCGTCAGGCGTTGCGATCCGCCCATGCCCGGCGCCACGCCCAGCTTAATTTCGGGTTGGCCGAATTTGGCGTTTTCCGATGCGATAATGAAATCCGCCATCATCGCCAGTTCGCACCCGCCGCCCAACGCAAAACCATTGACTGCGGCAATCCAAGGCTTGCGCGTGGTTTTCACAAGATGGCTGGTCCAGCGCGCAAAGAAATCCTGCGCAAAGAAATCCGCGGTCGGTTTTTCGGCCATTTCCTTGATATCGGCACCCGCCGCAAAGGCTTTCTCGCCCGCGCCAGTCAGCACCGCGCAACGCTGCGCCGGATCGGCCTCGAACGCGGCAAATGCGGCGATCAAATCTTCTGACACTTGCGAATTGAGCGCATTCAAAGCCTGGGGCCGGTTGAGCGTGATCAGCGTTACCGGCCCACGCGTTTCCACCAAAATCGTGTCGTAAGTCACAGCGGTTTCCATTCGTCGTCAACGCCCAGCGGCGCAAAAATCGCATCAATCAAATCATCGGTCACCGCCTCGGCCGTGGGCGGGTCCCACTTGGGCGCGTGATCCTTGTCGATGATCACCGCGCGCACGCCCTCGGCAAAATCGGGACGCACCAGTACGCGGCTACCGATGCGGTATTCCATCGCCATGTTCGCGGCAAAGTCGGTGCAATCCAGGCTGTCGCGCAATTGGCGCAACGCGACTTTGCAGGTTTGCGGGCTTTTGGTGTCGAGCGTTGCCAGCGTGGCCATGGCCCATTCGCCACCATCTGCCGCCAGCGCGGCGAGAATGTCCTCAAACCGGTCGGATGCAAACAGCCGGTCGATATCGGCGCTATGCGCGGCAATCTTTGCGGGCGGCGGTGCGACCGACGCGCGCTGCAGGATCGCCGCCGCATCGCAGGGATCGGCCATCAGCGCCAGCTTGGCTTCGGCCAGTCCGGATTGCGGCACATAATGCGTGGCCAGCCCGGCCCACAAACAATCCGCCCCATCGAGCCGTGCGCCGGTCAGCGCCAGATATTGCCCCAGCCGTCCATTCGGCCGTCCGGACAGCCGTGACAAGTACCAACCGCCGCCAACATCGGGAAACAGGCCGATCCCGGTTTCGGGCATCGCCAGCCGCGTCGCTTCGGTCGCAATGCGAATCGAGGCGGGACCCGCCAGGCCAACGCCGCCACCCATCGTGATTCCGTCCATCACCGTGATCACCGGTTTGGGATACGTCATGATCAAGTGGTTGAGCTGGTATTCCTGATAGAAAAACTGACGTCCTGCCGCGCCGCCATTGCCCAGCGCCGATGTGCGCAAAAACGCGATATCGCCGCCCGCGCAAAACCCGCGTCCTTCGGCATGGTCGATTACCACCGCCGCCACCGCCGGATCAGCGCGCCATGCCAATAGCGCGCCATTCATTGCCTGGACCATCGGCAAGGTCAGCGCATGCAGGGCGCGCGGACGGTTGAGCGACAAATGCCCCGCTTTGCCCGCGATTCGCGCCAGTACGGAATCGGTCGGTGCAATGTCCGAACTCATTTCAGCAAGTCCCGCCCGACGATCATGCGCATGACTTCGTTGGTCCCCTCCAGAATGCGGTGCACGCGCAAATCACGCCAGAACCGTTCGATCGGATAATCCTTCAAATAGCCATAGCCGCCAAACATCTGCAGCGCCCGATCGACAATCGACGATCCGTTGTCGGTCGCCAGTTTCTTGGCCATCGCCGAAAAACGGGTCTTGTCGGGCGCATCGGCGCTGACTTTGGCGGCAGCGAGATACAGCAGAGCGCGCGCGGCCTCCAGGTCGGTCGCCATGTCGGCCAGTTGAAACTGGGTGTTTTGAAACTCGGCGATCGTCCGGCCGAATTGGCTGCGCGTTTTGACATAGCCCACCGCCTCATCCAGGCAGCGCTGCGCCCCGCCCAACGAACAGGCGCCGATATTGATGCGCCCGCCATCGAGCCCGGCCATCGCAAAGCGAAAGCCCTCGCCCTCATCGCCAACCCGGTTCGTCACCGGCACGCGCACATTGTCAAACATCACTTGCGCAGTGGGCGATGCGTTCCAGCCCAGTTTGCGCTCGGGCGGACCAAACACCACGCCGGGCATGTCGCGGTCGATCACCAGACACGAAATGCCCTTTGGCCCCGGCTCGCCGGTACGAACCATTGTCACATAAATGTCGTTGACGCCTGCGCCCGAAATGAACTGCTTTGTCCCCGACACGATATAATCATCGCCATCGCGCCGCGCCGTGGTACGCAATGCCGCCGCATCGGACCCCGACCCGGGCTCGGTCAGGCAATAACTGGCCATCAAATCCATCGAGACCAGTTGCGGTAGATAGCGCGCTTTGAGATCGGCACTGCCAAATTGGTCGATCATCCACGCCGCCATGTTGTGGATCGACAGAAACGCCGATGTCGTCGGGCAGCCATACGACAGCGCCTCAAAGATCAACGCCGCTTCCAACCGGCCCAGCCCGATCCCGCCCGATGGTTCGCTGACATAGATCGCGGAAAAACCCAGCTCGGCGGCGGCACGGATCGTCTGGCGCGGAAATTCGTGACGCTCGTCCCAGCCGGCCGCATGGGGCACGATCGCGTCAGCGGCAAAACGGCGCGCCATCTCCTGGATCGCAAGCTGGTCGTCGGTCAGGCTAAACAATTGAGTCATGACAAATGCCTATGGTGCTAGCGTTGCAACGCGATAGGCACCGACCATCCGCGTTCGTTATGAGGCGGTGGCAGCCAGGATACAGCCGCCACCACTCATCGTAGTACCCGCCCGTATTACCCCATGGTCGGGATGACGAACGAATTCCCCCCGTCGACCGACCCATCGGGCCAGCGCTGCGTGATCGTTTTGACTTTGGTCCAGAACTTCACGCCCTCCATGCCGTGCTGGTTGGTGTCGCCAAAGGCCGACCGTTTCCACCCGCCAAAGCTGTGATAGGCGACCGGCACCGGGATCGGGACATTGATGCCGACCATGCCGACATTGACCCGCTTGGCAAATTCGCGCGCGGCATGGCCATTGCGCGTAAACAGCGCGACGCCGTTGCCATATTGATGCTTGCTGGGCAGCGCGACCGCTTCGTCAAAATCCTTGGCGCGCACGATCTGCAGCACCGGGCCAAAGATTTCGTTGTGATAGCTGTCCATCGTATCGGTCACATGGTCGATCAGCGTCGGCCCGACAAAGAAACCGTCTTCGTGGCCCTGCAACGTAAAGCCACGGCCATCGATTACGATTTCGGCACCTTCTTCGGCGGCGCGGCCAATCCATGATTCGATTTTCGCCTTGGCTGCGGCCGTGACTACCGGGCCGTAATGCGCATCGGTGTCGGTCGACACCCCGATACGCAGGGCTGCGATTGCAGGGATCAATTTGGCGCGCAGGCGCTCGGCAGTGTCGTGGCCGACAGGCACCACCACCGGCAATGCCATGCAGCGTTCGCCCGCCGATCCGAATGCAGCGCCCAGCAGGTCGTTGACCACCTGGTCGAGATCGGCATCGGGCATCACCACGCCATGGTTTTTTGCCCCGCCCATTGCCTGCACGCGCTTGCCGTTGGCGGCCCCGCGCTGATAGACGTAGTTGGCGATGTCGGATGATCCGACAAAGCTGATCGCGGCGATCGCAGGGTGATCCAGGATCGCGTCGACCATTTCCTTGTCGCCGTTCACCACCTGGAAAATCCCGGCGGGAAGCCCGGCCTCGAGGAACAGTTCGGCCAGCCGCATTGGCACCGATGGATCGCGTTCCGACGGCTTGCAGATGAACGCGTTGCCCATCGCAACGGCCACTGCGCCCATCCACAAAGGGATCATCGCGGGGAAATTGAACGGGGTGATGCCCGCGCCGATGCCCACCGGCTGACGCATCGAATAAACGTCGATCCCGGGGCCGGCGCCTTCGGTATATTCGCCTTTCAGCACATGCGGCGCGCCACAGGCGAATTCCACCACTTCGAGTCCGCGCTGAATATCACCGCGCGAATCCGCAATCACTTTGCCATGCTCGCTCGACAACAGATGCGCCAGTTCGGCCATATGCGCCTCTGCCAGTTCCTTGAACCGGAACAGCACACGTGCGCGGCGTTGCGGGTTGGTCGCGGCCCATGCCGGCTGCGCAGCCTGCGCTGCGGCGACCGCGCGTTCGAGCGTGGCCGGGCCGCCCAAAACCACTTCGGCCTGCACCGCGCCGGTGTTGGGATCATAGACCGGGCTGCGCCGGGTCTGGTCCAGCCCGGCGGTGCCGCCAGCGATAAAATGGTCGATGATGCGCATGGGGGCAGGTTCCTTGTGGGCCAGATCCGTGTTGCGACTGGTCCTGCACGCATGAGCCGTTGCACGCAACGCATGAAAATGCGATCCATACCTGCAATTATGCAGGCACCCGACTGGAACGACTATCAGGCTTTTCTCGCCGTCGCGCGCGGCGGACAGTTGTCGCGCGCCGCCGCTGCGATGGGGGTCGATGCCACCACGATTGGCCGCCGGTTGCGCCGGTTGGAAACGCGGCTGGGCGCGACGCTGTTCGAACTGACGCGCGAAGGCCAGGTCCTGACCGAAGCGGGCGAGGCGCTGCTGGCCGAAGTCGATGCGATGGCGCAATCTGCCAGCCGGATTGCCGAACAGGCGGGCGGCGAAGGCGCCCAAGGCCTGTTGCGGATCAGCCTGACCGAGGGGCTTGCCAGCACGGTTGTCACTCCGGCGCTCAAAAGCTTTATCGAGGTCCATCCGCGCCTGACCGTCGACCTGATCGCGTCATCGGGATTGCTGAGCCCGTCAAAGCGTGAGGCCGACCTGGCGGTTACCCTGTCGCGACCCCGCGCCGGGCCGGTGATCGCTGGAAAACTATCGGATTACACGCTGCGGCTGTATGCCACGCGCGGCTATCTGGCGCAAAACGGCACGCCCGCCATGACTGCCGACCTGTCGCGCAGCCATCGCCTGATCGGCTATGTGCCTGACCTGCTGTACGCTCCCGAACTGCGCTATCTCACCGAATTCGAACCTGGCCTGAGCGCGGTCGTACGATCGCCGTCGATCACCGCGCAGGCGCGAATGATCGCCGCAGGCGCCGGGATCGGCGTGTTACCCTGCTTTATGGGCGATACGGACAAATGGCTGGTGCCGGTTCTGCCCGAACGGCGGATTGTGCGCAGTTTCTGGCTGGTCACACACAAGGACACGCACAGCCTGGCACGAGTGCGTGCGTTCAAGGACTGGTTGACCGCTCTGATCGCACGCGAACGCCCCCGACTGATGCCGCGTTAAAAGCGTGATGCGAAAAAGCGGGTACCGGCTTTTCGCAATAAACCGCGCAGAATCAAAAAACCTCTAGAGCTTCAGGACGGGGGCGTCGTCGCCCAGGTCTTCGTACCACGATTCGACGGGGCCGCTTAGCTTGATTGTCAGCGGGTTGCCCTTGCGATCGACCGACCGCCCGGCCTGCACGCGCACCCAGCCTTCGGACACGCAATATTCCTCGACATTGGTGCGCACGACGCCCTTGAAACGAATGCCAATGCCCCGCCCCAGTTTGTCGGCGTCAAAAAACGGACTGCGCGGCTGGATCGCCAGCCGATCGGGCGGCACGTCCATTGGTGGCGCGCTCATTGACGTCGCGGGCATTGGCTGCGCCGTCAATGACGGCGCGGGCATTGGCGGCGCGGCCGTGAATGGCGTGGGAGTTGTGGCCGGTGTGGCGTCTGGCGATGCGTTTTCAGTCTCGGTCATAACCAACGCCAATTATCTTTCCGCCCCCACTTGTCAATCTTCGGCCAAAACGATAGAGGCGCGCCCCTGTCCCAACGACACGTCCGTTCGGACCTGTCGCATGGTTCGGGCGCGTAGCTCAGTGGTAGAGCACACCCTTCACACGGGTGGGGTCGC
>JAYTHT010000586.1:0-2640 GCA_043732365.1 Novosphingobium sp.
TCGCGCATCGGCGGACGTGTGCCGCTGTCCAGCTTTGGCATCTGGATGCTGGGCCCCGCGCTGTTGAAATTTGGTACCGAGGACCAGAAAGTCCATTACCTGACGCAGATCGCGCGCGGTGAAATTCGCTGGTGCCAGGGGTATTCGGAACCGGGATCGGGCTCCGATCTGGTCAGCCTGCAAACGTATGGCGACGATCAGGGCGATCACTGGGTCGTCAATGGCCAGAAAATCTGGACGAGTTACGCCGATAAGGCCGACTGGATTTTCTGTCTGGTCCGCACTGACAAAACGAACAAGTATCAGGGTATCAGCTTCCTGTTGTTCGACATGACCACGCCCGGGGTGACCACCCGGCCGATCAAATTGATCAGCGGCAATTCGCCGTTTTGCGAAACGTTTTTCGACAATGTCGCGGTGCCCAAAAATCAGATCGTGGGCGAACTCAACCGCGGTTGGGATGTCGCCAAGTATCTGCTCGGTCATGAGCGAGAAATGATTTCGGGCGCGGGACGGGGCGATCGGCTCAATGCGATCGGCGCAGTAATCAACCGCCATGGCGGGATCGACAATTCGGTTTTGCGCGCCGAGCTGGCCTTGTTTGACATCGACGCGCTGGCGTTTGCAGCGATGGGCGAAAAATTTCTCGACGAGGCCAAATCGGGCAAAGCCCACCCGGCGCAACCCAACATGATGAAATATGCCGGGACCGAGCTGAACAAGCGCCGCCACGAATTGCTGATGGTGGCGGGCGGTTCGACCGCGCTCGAATGGGACAGCGCGGATACTCGGGGCGGGGCCGCATCGCGCGACTGGCTGCGCACAAAGGCCAATTCGATCGAGGGCGGCACCAGCGAAGTGATGCTGAACGTCATCGCAAAGCGGATCCTTGATTTACCGGGCGCATAAGTTTTCGGGCGCGTAAGTTTTCGGGCGCGTAACCTGGCCCGGACTCCAAAACATTTATTTACGGAGAGAGCCATGCCGCTCTACCATACCGAAGACCAGACTATGCTGGCCGATACCGTGACCGGCTTTGTCGCCAACGAAGGCGCGATCAAGACGCAGTTGCGCCGGTTGCGCGATGCGAACGATCCCGCCGGGTATGACCCGAAACTGTGGAAACAATTTGCCGAAATGGGTCTGACCGGGGTCTTGTTGAGCGAGGCCGATGGCGGGCTTGGCCTGGGCCATGTCGAAGCGGGCATCGTGTTGCGCGAAATCGGTCGCAATCTTACGCCATCGCCGTTCCTGGCGACTTCCGTGATCGGCGCGACCGCGCTGGGCGCCGGCTCGGATGATCTCAAAGGCCGCTATCTGCCCGGGATCATCGCGGGCGAAACCGTGCTGGCGCTGGCGCTGGACGAAGGTCCCAAGCATCGCCCTGAACGCATCAAGCTGAAGGCAGAACGCGCCGGCAACGGCTTTCGCCTGACCGGGCGCAAGGATTTTGTCGTATATGGCGCCACCGCCGATGCCCTGATCGTCGCGGCGCGAACGTCGGGTGGCGACAGCGATAGCGATGGCATCACGCTGTTTGCCGTGCCGCACGATGCCCCGGGGATCGGCCACAATGCGGTGCGCCTGGTCGATAGCGCGATGGCCAGCCACGTCTCGTTTGATGGCGTGCATGTCGATGGCAGCACGGTGATCGGTGACATCGATGGCGGCAGGGTTCTGCTCGAAAAAGTCCTTAGCGCAGGGCGGATCGGGGCGGCTGCCGAATCGAACGGGGTGGGCAGTGGCGCTTTTGCGATCACCACCGCATACCTGAAAACGCGCAGGCAATTCGGCAAGTTGATTGGGGAATTCCAGGCGCTGCAACACCGTGCCGCGCATCTGTACGCCGAACTCGAAATTGCCGACGCGGCGGTGATCAAGGCGCAACAATTGCTGGATGGCGGGTCTGACCAAGCCGATGTCATGGTCAGTGTGGCCAAAGCCAAAGCCACCCTCGCCACTAATCTGGCCGTGCGCGAAGGCGTGCAGATGCATGGCGGGGTTGGCATGACCGATGAATACGACATCGGCCTGTTCATGAAACGTGACCGCGCGCTCGCCGAATTTCTGGGCGATGCCAGCTACCATGCCGATCGTGTCGCCATTTTGTCCGGGTATTGAGGATCAGAACAATGGATTTTGCCAAACTTTTCAGCCTGGAAGGGCGTGTTGCCGTGGTCACTGGCGGGTCGCGCGGGATCGGTGCGATGATCGCCGAGGGCTTTCTCGCGGCGGGCGCAGCACGGGTCTATATTACCGCGCGCAAGGCCGAAGCGGTGGCCGATACCGCCGCGCGGTTAGGCGAACGCTGCATTGCACTGCCCGGTGATATTTCGACAACTGCCGGGATCGAGGCGCTGGTCGAGGATCTGGCGACTCGCGAAACGCGGCTGGATATCCTGGTGAATAATGCGGGTGTGGCCTGGGGCGCCGAATTTGAGGACTTTCCCGAAATGGGCTGGGACAAAGTCATGAATCTCAATGTCAAAACCCCGTTTTTCCTGACCCAGAAACTGTTGCCGATGCTCAAGGCGGGTGCGACGCAGCACCCGGCCAAAGTGATCAACATCGCATCGGTCGACGGGCTGCGGATCAATCCGTGGGAAACCTATTCGTATCAGGCGTCAAAAGCGGCGGTGA
>JAYTHT010000587.1:0-2625 GCA_043732365.1 Novosphingobium sp.
AGGCGCAATGCATTACTCGGCTTTATCTTCCAGTCGTTCCATCTGTTGCCGCGAATAACCGCTTGGCAAAACGTCGCGTTGCCGCTGCTGTATCGTGGCATAGCGCGCGACGATCGCAAGGCTCAGGCGCTGGCAATGCTCGATCGCGTCGGACTCAGTGATCGTGCCGACCATCTTCCAGAGGAACTATCGGGCGGTCAGCGACAGCGGGTTGCGATTGCGCGGGCGCTGGTCGGCGATCCGAAGATACTGCTTGCCGACGAGCCGACTGGAAGCCTTGACAGCAAGACCGCTCGCGAAGTGATCGATCTGCTACACAATCTCAACGCGCGGCTAAATATATGCATCGTGATGGTGACACACGATCTCAGCATAGCGGAACGCTGCAGTCGCCAGATCGAGCTGCTCGACGGACGGATCGTCAATGACCGGCGGATGGGGGCGTGAACCGGTTCAATGCTCCACTGATCGAAACAGTGCGCGAATCGTTCACGAATATTCTCGTCCAAGGCCGGCGATCGGCGCTCGCCTTACTCGGCATACTGATCGGCACCGCGTCGATCGTGTCGATGCTGACGATCGGCAACATCGCGCAGCAAGAAACGCTCAAGCTGTTTAACAAGATGGGGGTCGATATGCTGCAAGTGCAGGCGGCACCGATTGGTGCGGCACCGGCATGGCTCGACCGCGCTGTCATCGAAACGCTTCCCAGCTCCAATCCGACGGTGGCGGCGGCAACGCCGATCAGCATCGGCCGAACATCGGTCGCAAATGGACCAGCCATTTTCGATATTCCGATCGTCGGTGCGACGCCGCCATTGTTCGACATGGCCGGGCTTGCCCTCGATCGCGGGCGGTTGCTGCGTGGAATCGACGAGGGCAGCTTTGTCGCGATCGCCGGGGAACAGGCCGCCGCGAAGCTATCGACGCCGGGCGCTCAATTGCAGCCAGGCAGCTCCGTGCGCATAGCAAGCTATATCTTCACCATCGTCGGCATCCTCAAGCCGAACCCTGCAACCGCGCTCGACCCCGCGGATTACGGTAATGCTCTGATCGTGCCGTTGGCCAGCGGTCGGCGCGTGATTGAAGCCGTCGCCCCCAGTGCGGCACTGATCCGATTAAAGCCCGGCGCTGACGTCACGGCGGCCATCGCGCGGATCGTTGCTCAGCTGTCGAGCCCTGCCGCAGTGATCCAGGTACAGACGGCGCGCGGCCTAATCCAGACGATGAACGCGCAAAAGGCTGTCCATTCGCGACTGCTGTTAGCAATTGGCGCGATCTCCCTGCTGGTCGGCGGCATCGGCGTGATGAATGTTATGATGATGGCGGTGATGGAGCGCCGGGCTGAAATTGGGTTGCGCGCCGCGATCGGAGCATCGCCGCGCGACCTACAGGCCATGTTCGTGATCGAGGCTGGCGCGCTGGCGCTGATTGGCGGGCTGGCTGGCGCGGTGATCGGCGTCGCCATCGCGTTTGGCACGGCACGCGCATCAGGCTGGGCATTCAGCCTACCGGTATTTATTGTTCCGCTTGGTGCTGGTACGGCTACTCTAGTCGGCATCGTGTTCGGACTTTACCCGGCGATCACGGCGTCGCGGCTCGATCCGATCGAGGCTCTCCGTGCGGCTTAGGTATCAAATATCGGGGCAAATCTCGAAGCTTGACCGGTACGGCGAAGGTCGGTTGTGGAACCGGCTTACGCAGTTCGCGCGGGGAGGTGCATGCCGCTATCGCCAGCATGGCGGCCGAGGCAATCGTCGTCGTAGCGGGTTGCATCGCGTGGCTCCGGCGTTGGGGATACTGCTGGCAGTCTCACCGATGTTCGCGTCGCTCGCAACCGCCCAGACAGTCTCGCCCTTTGCCGGTGTTTCGTCACCCCGTGCCAATCCGCTGCCCGGCGGGCGACCGGTGGTGATTAGCCTGACCGAAGCCGTTGCGTTGGCGCTACGCAATAACCGCACGATACGGTCCGCCTATCTCGAGCGGGTCGCGCAAAAATTCGACCTTGTGGTTGTCCAGGCTCGTTTTCGACCGCAGCTTAATCTCGCCGTCGATGTGTTTGCGGAACGTGGCGATGGTGCGAAGATCGTTCAGTCTGCGATTACTCCAACGCTGATCTGGGTGACACCGACCGGGGCATCGGTGCAATTCCGGTGGGATCGGCGCGACCGACTGAATGGAGGTCCGGCATTCTCGTCGGACGCTGCCACTCTGTCGCTGGTCCAGCCATTGTTGCGCGGCGGAGGCGTCTCCGTGAATCTGGCCCCTGTCCGCATCGCGCGATTGCAGGAGGAGATCAATCGCCTTGGGTTAAAATCGACGGTATCGACGACCGTGACCAACGTTGTGTTCGGGTATCGATCGCTGTTGCAGGCTCAGCAAGAGGAGAGGCTCGCCGGACTGTCGCTCGAGCGGACGAGGCAGCTACTCGTCACAAATCGCGCGTTGATCGACGCCGGACGGCTGGCCGCTGCGGACATCGTTCAGACCGAATTTGATGTCGCCAATCAGCAAGTTGCGGTGCTCCAAGCCGGACAGCAGAAGCGCAGCGCCCAGCTTGCGTTGCTGTTCCTGCTTGCGGTCGACCCCCGAACTGATGTCATCGCCGGCGATTCGATCGCAGCT
>JAYTHT010000588.1:0-2624 GCA_043732365.1 Novosphingobium sp.
TCGAGATTATAGGCCGACGCCACCGACAGAAAGGCCTCGCTGAATTTCTCGCGGGTCAGACCATCGGGGCCGTTGAACGCAACGCGCATGAAAAAGCGCCCGCTATCCGCATCGCCAAACTGCGCGTTGGTGACGATGTTGCAATCCTGCGCGGCAATCGACCCGGCAATGGCCGCGACCAGGCCTTTGCGATCCTGACATGAAACCAGCAGCACGAAATCGGGTTTATCGGTCATGATCGGCGATGCTCCCGGCGCAACTCTTGTTGATCGCGCCCTTATTGTCTGCGCTGTCTATGGCGTGCCGGGCACAACAGGAAATGCCTTGGCATTGGATAAGAAGGAATGATACATACCTTAAGGAAGCATGATTTGGGCCTGAAGAAAACTTGTTTGGGGATGCGAGAATGCTACGCTTGCCTTCGGAATTCGACCTTCACGCGCTGGAGGTTTTTGTAGTCACTGTCGAACTCGGGGGCATGACCGCCAGCGCCACACAATTGCGCATCACCCAGTCGGCGGTTTCACAAACGATCACGCGACTGGAGGCTGGCATCGGCACGCCGCTGTTTGACAGATCGCTGCGCCCGCTTGGCCTGACGCCTGCTGGCCGCGCGCTGTATGAGCGTGCGCGTCAATTGCTGACCACGGCGCGCACGGTGATCGACGAAGTGCGCGAGGGCGCCAATCTGCCCGTCGATCAGATTACCATCGCAATGTCCGAAACCTTTGCCACGCTGCTGACCGCGCCGCTGTTGCGCCGCTTTGGCATGCGCGTTGGGCGCTGGCGCTGCCTGTCGGGCATTTCCCTGGTCCAGCAACAGGATTTCCTCGCTCGCCGCGTCGATATGCTGGTCACCGGCAGCAACACGCTGGAAAAACACCCCGGCATCGAACACCACGACGTGATGGACGATCCGTTCGTAGTAGTTTTCCCACGCGATTACACCGGCAGCGGCGACCCTGCCGAAGCCGCAACCCGCCTGCCCTTCATCCGCTATTCGCTCGATCACGGGATGGGTCAGCGCATCGAAAGCCAGATGACGCGCATGAAACTGCGCCTGCCCAATGTCATCGAAGTCGATATCATGCATCAACAACTGACCTCGGTCGCGCTCGGCATCGGGTGGAGCATCACCTCGGTGCTATGCCTGGCCGCGATGCCCGCACTGGTCGACCAACTGCGCATCGAGCCCTTGACCCGCGGCCGCTTTTCGCGCCGCGTGCAGGTCGTGGGACGTAGTGCCGAACTGGGCAACCTGGCCGAACACACCGCCCAAATGGCGCGCGAAGTCCTGATGGTCGACTGCTTGGTGCCGCTGTACCAGCAGTTGCCGTGGGTCGAAGATTTGATGAAGTAATCCCGCTGCAGACCTTATTCTGGGGAATGGTGGGAAGTGGTGGAAAGCGGACGCCTGTCCACAATTCGCTCGTCATGCCGGACTTAATCCGGCATCCTTTGCGCGGTTGGGCAACGCTGTCCGATAACCGATAGCTATTGGCCTCATCTCGCGCCGATCCAGACCTCCCACGCAAAGGATGGATGAATGCCGGATCAAGTCCGGCATGACGAAAGATACCGCGAATAGGCGGTGCCAGCATGTCCGTGACCGGACCGTTCAGCATACGCCAAGCCGAGTTTGCAAACAATCCAATCACCCAAAAAAAGGCCCGCAAATCCCGAGGGACTTGCGGGCCAGTCAGGGTGAACTGGTGAGATCAGACGATGCCGCCCGCGATCGAATGCCATAGCCATGGCGCGAAACTGCGCCAGACTTCGACGTGAAAGTGGTCGGGCGCGATCGCCCAGATCTGGATTTCGACGGTTTCAAACAAAGTGCGGGTGGCGCTGCCCGGGGTGAACCGCGCCAGGTCGAGCGGGCATCCGCGCGTCAGGGCCGCAACCGCGCCGGGGCCGGTCAGCGTGAAACCGACCGCGCGCGCGGAAACATCAACAATGCTGACCGATTGACCGCTGGCATCGGGCACCGGGGCGCCATCGGGCAACAGCGCGTACCATTCATCGGGGCCGAGGTGCGCGATACCGTCGTTATACGTGCCGATACGGTCGGGCAAGGCGCGGTCCAGAACTGCCGACAGCATGGCGCTGTCTTTGGCGCGCAAGGACAGGCGCACATGCGGCGCAGCGGGGAAAAGCGTGACGGACAGGCCGTCAACTGAGCCCGAAACGGGCGCGGTGCCCATGGCGAGATCGGTGGCGACCACGGTCAGCGGCGCGATCTCAACCATTGAGGCGGCTCCCTTCGGCATCATAGAACATCGGGGCGGTGACCTTGGCGCGGATCACTTTGCCCGGCATTGGCACAAAGATCGTTTCGCCGATCCGCGCGCGACCATCGGCAATCACTGCCAGCGCAATCGAGCGACCCAGCGCGGCGCTGTGGTAGGACGAGGTGACATGGCCGATCATTGGCACCGGCACGGGCGCCTTGGGATCGGTGACGACTTGCGCGCCTTCTTCCAGCAGATCCTGCGGGTTTTCGGTCAGTAGCCCGATGAACTGCTTACGCCCGGGCCGGCTCATTTCGGGGCGAGCGAGCGAGCGTTTGCCGACGAAATCGAGCTTTTTCTTGCCCACCGCCCAATCGAGACCCATGTCATAGG
>JAYTHT010000589.1:0-2620 GCA_043732365.1 Novosphingobium sp.
CTGTACCACCGCCAGGAAATCGTGCGGGCGGGGCGCGTGCCCGAACGGCTGTTGCGCAATAATGCCGCGTATCTGGCGCAAATGGCGGGCTTCACGCCGCCGGGCGGGGTCTATACCCATATCGTCGGGGTCGATCTGGTGCGTACCGGCGAAGACGATTTCATGGTGTTGGAAGACAACGCCCGCACGCCGTCCGGCGTCTCCTACATGTTGGAGAACCGCGAGACGATGATGGCGATGTTCCCCGGATTGTTTACCCGGGTGCGGGTGCGCGAAGTGTCGGATTATCCCCGGCGATTGGCGCGCAGCCTGGCGGCGTGTGCCCCGGCCGCGTTTTCAGGAGACAAACCGACGGTCGCGGTGCTGACGCCGGGCATCCACAATTCGGCATATTACGAACATGCGTTTCTGGCCGACCAGATGGGCGCCGAGCTCGTCGAGGGGAGCGATCTGAAAGTCGTCGGCGGGCGTGTCGCGATGCGTACGACGCGCGGCTGGCAACCGGTCGACGTGATCTATCGCCGGGTCGATGACGAATACCTCGATCCGCTGTCGTTCAATCCCAATAGCGTACTGGGTGTGGCCGGGATCATGGATGTCTATCGCGCCGGCGGGATCACGATCGCCAATGCACCGGGCACCGGGATTTCCGACGACAAGGCGATTTACAGCTTTATGCCGGAAATCGTCGAATTCTATACCGGCGAAAAACCGATCCTGGCTAATGTGCCGACGTGGCGCTGCTCCGAACCCGACGCGCTGGCCTATGTGATGGAACACCTGGCCGAACTGGTGGTCAAGGAAGTGCACGGGTCGGGCGGCTATGGCATGCTGATCGGGCCGACCTCGTCGAAAAAGGAAATGGCCGCGTTTTCCGCAAAACTGCTCGCGCGGCCGAATAATTATATTGCCCAGCCAACGCTGGCGCTGTCGACTGTGCCGATCTTTACCAAGGCGGGGCTGGCGCCGCGCCATGTCGATTTGCGCCCTTATGTGTTGGTCAGCCCGCATGGCATCGACATCACGCCGGGCGGATTGACCCGTGTGGCTTTGAAAAAAGGGTCGCTGGTGGTCAATTCGTCGCAAGGGGGCGGGACCAAGGACAGCTGGATGTTGGATGACTGAGCATGGCCATCCCGTGGGAGAACGAGTGAAAGCAGCATGTTAGGCAGATCGGCAAACGGCATATTCTGGTTGTTTCGCTATCTTGAGCGGGCGGAAAACACGGCGCGGCTGATCGAGGCAGGCTTTCGCATGGCGCTGACCCGCGACAGCGGCGCGGCGAGCGAGGAATGGGGCAGTCTGCTGACCACGCTGGGCATGCGGCATGCCTATGATGCGCGACATGGCGACGATATCACCGGCCACCACGTGTTCAATTTCCTGCTGCGCGACTGGGACAATCCGGCCAGCGTGCTGGCGATGATCGAACTGGCGCGGACCAATGCGCGGATGGTGCGCACCGGGATCACGCGTGAAGTGTGGGAATCGGTCAACGAAAGCTGGCTGACGTTGCGCGACGTGCTGTCCCGGCCGGTGACCGAAACGCGGCTGGGCGTGGTGCTAGGTGCGATCCGGCGCCAGGCGACCTGATGCGCGGCGCAATGGAAGGTACGATGTTGCGCAACGACATCTATGATTTCGCGGGGATCGGCACCTTTGTCGAACGTGCCGACAACACCGCGCGCATTCTCGATGTGAAATACTATGTGTTGCTGCCCAGCCTGGCGGCGGTGGGGTCGAGCCTGGATAATGTGCAGTGGGAAAACGTTTGAGATCGGTTGCGGGCGAGCGCGCCTATCGCTGGCTGAACGCCGGGCAGATGGATCCGCGCGGGATTGCCTCGTTCCTGATTCTCGACCGGCGGTTTCCGCGCAGCCTGGCGTTCTGCTATGCCGAATTGAGCAGCCACCTGGCCTATCTGGCGCATGCCTCTGGAGCTGAGACAGAGGCGCGCGAAATTCTGCGGGACAGGGACGAGCGTCTGGCCCGGTAAAATATCGAGACGATTTTCGAACAGGGGCTGCATCAGTTCATCGGCGAATTCCTCGCCTGCAATTACCGGCTCGCGCAGCAAATCCAGCGCGATTACCGGTTCATCGAATGATGAGGGCGTAAACCGATGCGGCTGGCGATCGATCATGTCACCACGTACCATTTCGCAGGGCCGGTGCGGCAGGGGCTGCAACGGCTGCGGCTGACGCCGCTGACCGGGCCGGGGCAGATGGTTACCGCCTGGGACATCGAATGCGAAGGCGGCGGTGTAGAGGCCAGTTATGACGATGAGCACACCAACCGTGTCACGCTGATCGGCATCGCGCCAAGCGGAACGGCGGTGACGATCCGCGCGCATGGGGTAATCGAGACGCGCGATGCGGCGGGCGTATTCGGGCGCCAGACCGGGTATTTGCCGATTTGGCATTTTGAACGCGCAACCGCGCTGACCAAAGCGGGCGCGGGCATCAGGGCGCTGGTCGATCGTCTGAAAGCAGACGGGGAGGTCGGCGATGACCGGCTGGCGACATTGCATGCGCTGTCGGATAGAGTGAGTGAAGTTGTGGCTTATGAACCCGGGTATACCGATGTGACGACGACGGCGGAGGGGGCATTGGCCGCCACA
>JAYTHT010000590.1:0-2616 GCA_043732365.1 Novosphingobium sp.
CGCGCGATGGGCGAAGTGACCACATTGGTCGAACGCAACACGTCGAGCGTGTTCGAAGTCAACCAGACGATTTCCGACGCGCATCGCGAAGCCACCCAGGGCGGCAAAATCGTCGAAGACGCGGTTTTTGCGATGACCAAAATCCAGCATTCGTCTCAGGAAATCAGCCAGATCATCAATGTGATCGACGCGATCGCGTTTCAGACCAATCTGCTGGCGCTGAACGCCAGGGTCGAGGCGGCGCGCGCCGGTGATGCCGGCCGGGGGTTTGCAGTGGTTGCCAACGAAGTTCGCGCGCTGGCGCAGCGCAGCGCCGACGCCGCGCGCGAAATCAAGGACCTGATCAACGCCAGCAGCCAGCATGTCAGCCACGGCGTCGATTTGGTCGGGGCGACTGGCAAAGCGCTGGGGCAAATTGTCGCGCGGGTCGGCGAAGTGTCCGTGTTGGTCCAAAGCATCGCCGAATCCGCCAAATCCCAAGTCAAAATGCTCACCGGGGTGTCGATCACCGTTTGCCAGATGGACACGATGACCCAGCAAAACGCGGCCATGGTCGAACAAAGCAACGCCGCTGCACAAAGCATGGCCGACGAAGCCGTGCGCCTGGCCGGCAATGTCAGCCGGTTTAGTATTTCCAGCAATAGTCCCAATCAAAACGGGGGTGCCAGGCAAAACGAGGGCGCCAGACAAAACGGGCATTGGGGCATGCCCGATGCTCCCGCGCGTGGCCATGCCCGTGAGCGATCAAGCTTGGGCAATCTGGCTCTCAAGTCGGAACCCGACGACGAATGGAGTGCGTTTTAGCGCATGATTTTCGGATAACACCAGTTGATTGCAGGGGTTAAGTTCTCTACTTGTTCCCGGTGACGCAGACACCTTCCCGCCCGCCCATCGACTCCAGCACGCTGCCTGACTGGCTCGAACGGCTCAATCCGCCGCAGCGCGATGCCGTGGTGACGACCAATGGCCCGGTGCTGATGCTGGCGGGTGCCGGCACGGGCAAAACTGCCGCGCTGACCGCGCGGCTGGCGTGGCTGTTGCGGCGGCGACTTGCCTGGCCCAGCGAAATCCTGTGCGTCACATTCACCAACCGCGCCGCGCGCGAAATGCGTGAACGGGTCGGGCATCTGATCGGCCCGGCGGTCGAGGGCATGCCGTGGCTGGGCACATTTCATTCGATCGCGGCCAAAATGTTGCGCCGCCATGCCGAACTGGTGGGGCTGACCAGCAATTTCACGATCATCGACACCGATGATCAGCTGCGACTGTTAAAACAGCTGATCCAGGCCGAAGCGGTCGATGACAAACGCTGGCCTGCGCGCCAACTGGCAGGGCTTATCGATCGCTGGAAAAACCGGGGGCTCAATCCCGCCGACCTTGATGCGCTGGAAAACGAATCCTGGGTCAATGGCAAAGGCCAATGGTTTTATCAGCTGTATCAGGACCGGCTACGCGTGTTGAACGCGTGCGATTTCGGCGATCTGACACTGCACATGCTCAACATTTTCCGGCGCGAACGCGATGTTCTGGAGATGTGGCAGCAGCGTTTCAAATATGTGATGGTGGACGAATATCAGGATACCAATGCTGTCCAATATCTATGGTTGCGCCTGTTGGCGCAAAACCGGCGCAATATCTGTGTGGTCGGCGACGATGATCAGTCAATTTATTCATGGCGCGGTGCAGAAGTTGCCAATATCCTGCGGTTCGAAAAGGATTTTCCCGGCGCAAGGGTGATCCGTCTGGAACAGAATTATCGCTCGACCCCGCATATTCTGGGAGCTGCATCCGGGTTAATCGCAGAAAATTCCGAACGCCTGGGCAAAACGCTGTGGACCGAGCGCGATGGCGGTGATCGGTTGCGTGTAATCGGCGTGTGGGACGCGACCGAGGAAGCGCGGCGCGTGGGCGAAGAGATCGAACGGCTGGAGCGTGAAGGGTGCGCTCTCGATGCGATCGCTATTCTGGTGCGCGCGCAGTTCCAGACTCGCGAATTCGAAGACCGGTTCCTGCAGATCGGGCTGGCCTACCGCATTGTCGGCGGTTTCCGGTTCTACGAACGCGCCGAAGTACGCGACGCGCTGGCCTATTTGCGCCTGATTGCCTCCCCCGCCGACGATCTGGCGTTTGAACGCATCTGGAACACGCCAAAGCGTGGACTGGGCGACAAGACGTTGGTAAAATTGCACCGCTTTGCGCGCGCCCACGCCATGCCGATGCTGCGCGCCGCATCCGAAATTGCCGATACTGACGAGTTACCCGCGCGCGCGCGGGGGACCCTGGTGGCGCTGGTGCGCGATTTTGCGCGGTGGCGCGACAGCATCGAAACGCTGACCCCGGCGGAACTGGCGCGGACAATGCTGGATGAAAGCGGGTATAGCGCGGCATTGCAGGCCGAACGCAGCACAGAGGCCAATGGGCGACTGGAAAACCTGTCCGAATTGGCACGCGCGATGGAAGAATACGAAACGCTGTCCGATTTCCTGGAACACGTCAGCCTGGTCATGGACAATGACGCCAGCGCCGATGAGGCCAAAGTAACGATCATGACAATGCATGCGGCCAAAGGCCTGGAATTCGATCAGGTTTTCTTGCCCGGATGGGAAGAAGGCGTGT
>JAYTHT010000591.1:0-8743 GCA_043732365.1 Novosphingobium sp.
GCATTGTGCAGCAACGATCTGCCCGTGCATAGCACAGCCGCCATTATCGCGTTTTCAGTGGCGCCAACCGATACCACCGGGAATGTGTAGGTTCCGCCCGGCAACCCGCCATCGGGCGCATGCGCGCGCACATAACCCGCGGCCAATTCAATTTGTGCGCCAAATGCTTCCAGCGCTTTCAGATGCAAGTCGATCGGGCGATTGCCGATGGCGCAGCCCCCCGGCAGGGACACGGTCGCTTCGCCCGCGCGCGCCAGCATCGGCCCGAGCACGAGAATCGAGGCGCGCATTTTGCGCACAAGATCATAGGGCGCGACCGTCGACGTCAGTCGCGTCGCCTGCAACGTCATGACCCGGCCAAAATCTTCGGGCCGAGCGCCGGCGATCGAGGTCGACACCCCGAACTGGTTGAGCAAATGCTGAAAACTGTCGATATCTGCCAGTCGCGGCAAATTGCGCAAAGTCAGGGGTTCATCAGTGAGTAGTGCGCACGGCAACAAGGTGAGCGCCGCATTTTTCGCGCCGGAGACCGGAATAGTACCGGAAAGCTTGCGCCCGCCGCGAATGATGATCTTGTCCATCGCCGCGATTTAACGAGAATCTGCGTCAGCGCAATATCGGTTGCAAAAGATGGTTGCGCGCGGTTTGACGTATAGCATAACACGCCAGCAACAAGACCGAGGGTAATCACCGGGGCATGACCAATTCAACGATACGCAAGCCCATTCGCAAGGCGGTATTTCCCGTTGCGGGGCTGGGCACACGGTTCCTGCCGGCAACCAAGGCCATCCCCAAGGAAATGTTGCCGATCATCGACCGACCCCTGATCCAGTATGCCGTTGACGAGGCGCGCGAGGCGGGCATTGAGCAGCTGATTTTTGTAACCGGACGCGGCAAGACTTCGATTGTCGAACATTTCGACATGGCATTCGAACTCGAAGCGACGATGCTTGGGCGTGGCAAGTCGCTTGAAGTGCTCGACGCGACACGCATTCAGCCCGGCAACCTCGTTACCGTGCGCCAGCAGGTGCCGATGGGGCTGGGCCATGCGATCTGGTGCGCGCGCGATATCGTGGGCGATGAACCGTTTGCGATTTTCCTGCCCGACGAATTGATGATCGGCACGCCGGGTTGCATGAAACAGATGGTCGAGGCCTATAACGAGCTTGGCGGCAACCTGATTTCGGTGCTCGAAGTGCCCGATGACGAAGTGTCGAGCTATGGCGTGATCAAACCGGGCATGCAGGTTTCGCCGCATGTGACCGAAGTCACCGGCCTGGTCGAAAAGCCCAGGCGCGAAGACGCGCCGTCAAACCTGATCATTTCAGGCCGCTATATTTTACAACCCGAAGTCATGCGGACGCTGGAAACGCAGGGCAAAGGCGCGGGCGGGGAAATCCAGTTGACCGATGCAATGGCGCGGATGATCGGCGATCAGCCATTCCACGCGGTGACCTTTGCCGGCCGGCGCTATGATTGTGGCAGCAAGGCCGGCTTTGTCGAGGCCACACTGGAGCTCGCGCTGGCCCGCCCGGACATGGCGGACGATGTCGGTGCAATGATCAAGCGTCTGGCTGCGACATTGATTTGAACGTGAGGGGCCTGAACGTGAGGGGCCTGAGACTGGGGGCCCTGAGACTGGGGCGCCTAAGCCCGCCGTTCAGCCGTTTACCGTTGCAGCATCGCGATATTCATCGCGCAACAGACGTTTGAACAGCTTGCCGGTTGGTTCGCGCGGCAGTTCGGCGCGGAAATCGATTTGGCGCGGCATCTTTACCCGGCTGAGTTGGGGCGCCAGCCATGCGGTCAGTTCTTGCGCCAGAGCGGCGCCTGCCTGGCTGAAATCGGCGGGTTGCACGATCGCGATCACGCGTTCGCCCATGTCCGGATCGGGGGCGCCGATCACCGCGACATCGGCGACTTTGGGATGCGTGACAAGCAGGTTTTCGATTTCCTGCGGATAGATGTTCACCCCGCCCGAAATGATCATGAAACTTTTGCGGTCGGTCAGGAACAGATAACCCGCGTCATCCTGCCGCCCGACATCGCCCAGGCTGGTCCAGCCGTGGCGATTGGTCGCATCGCGGGTTTTGGCGGGATCATTGTGATATCGGAACGGATTGCCGCCTTCGAAAAACACCTGGCCCTCGGTACCGCGCGGCACTTCATCGCCCTGTTCGTCGCAGATGCGGATCGTGCCGAGCAAAGCGCGCCCGACCGAGCCCGGGCGTTCCAGCCATTCCTCGCTGGAAATGTATGTAAACCCGTTGCCTTCGGTGCCCGCATAATATTCACGCAAGACCGGGCCCCACCAGTCGATCATCGCGCGTTTCACCGGCACCGGGCAGGGCGCTGCGGCATGGACTGCGCAGCGCAGGCTGGACAGGTCGTATCTGGTCCGCACCACCGGATCGAGTTTCAACATCCGCACGAAATGCGTCGGCACCCACTGGCTGTCGTTTACGCGATATCGCTCGATCAGGGCGAGCGCGTGTTCGGGATCGAATTTTTCCATGCACACGACTGTGCCGCCCAACCGCTGGACGGCCAGCGACCAGCGGAGCGGCGCGGCGTGATACAGCGGGGCGGGGGACAGATAAATGCTGTCAGGGCCAAAGCCGAATGCCATGCGCGCAAGATCGGTCAGGCTGTTGCCCCCGCCAATCGCCGGCTCTTCGGGCAGCGGCAGGCGCACGCCTTTGGGTTGCCCGGTGGTGCCGGACGAATAAAGCATGTCGACCCCGGCGCGTTCGTCGGCGATCGGTGTGGCGGGCATCGTCGCCAGCGCGGCGATCAGGTCATGATCGTCTGCACCACCCAGGCGCAATTGCGGCACCCCGGGCAACGCCCCGGCCACCGCGTCAAGCACATCGGCAAAGGCCTGGTTGCCAACCAGCAACTGCGCGCCGCTGTCGCGGGTGATATAGGCGATTTCAGGCGCGGTCAGCCGGCACGAGATTGCGACATAGACCAGCCCTGCGCGTTGTGCGCCCCAGCACAATGCAAAGAACACCGGATGGTTGTCAAAACACAGCGCGATCGTGCTGCCGATCGCGCACCCGCGCGCGCGCAACAACTGGGCAAAACGGTTGCTGGCCGCGTCGAGTTCGCCATAAGTGACGACCTCTCCGCTCGATCCCATGATCACCGCCGGTTTGTCCGGATTGGTCCGCGCATGGACACTGGGATGGTAGAGCATGGTATCCTCTCTTGCCGCCCGCCGCCGCTATGTTGCGTGCGGATCGGTTATTGCTGCAGGTCTGTTGCAAGAGATATTAACCGACCAATTAAGAAGCGCAAGGGATTCGGCGGCAAGCCAGATCCCGCATGCCGGCGCAACACTATCGCGCGTGCTGGTCAGTGCCCAGGTCGCAACGGCCCAGGTCGCAACGGGCCAGGTCGCAACGGGCCAGGTCGTGAATGTGCACCACGCCAATCGGCCGGCGCGGATCATCGCGCGCCACAACGAACAGCGCGGTGATCCGCGCTTCATCCAATAGCGCGCGCGCATCACCGGCGAGGCTGCCCAGCGACATGGTCTTGGGATCGTGGGTCATCACGTCTTGCGCGGTGGCATGCATCAGGCTGTCGATATGGCGGCGCAGATCGCCATCGGTGATCACCCCGGCCAGTCGCCCGTCATGATCGATCACGCCCGCCAACCCCAGGCTTTTTTCGGTCATTACTATCAGCACATCGCGCATCGGCATGGTCAGCGGCACCAGCGGCAGGCGCGCGCCGCGATGCATCACATCGTCCACCGGGATAAGGCTGGCGCCGATCGCGCCGCCGGGGTGCAGCAAGTGGATGCCTTCGCGCGAAATGCCGCGCTGGCCCATGACCGCAACCGCGATCGCATCGCCCAGCGCCAGCATCATCGTCGTCGATGTCGTCGGCGCCAGATTGACCGGGCACGCCTCGCGCGCATCGGGCAGGATTAGCGCAATGTCGGCGCCTTTTACCACCGGCGAATGCGGCCGTCCGGACAGGGCGATGATTGTGCAGCCCAGCGATCGGGCATAGCGCATGATCGGGCGCACTTCGGGCGTGGAACCGGAATTTGACAGCACGATCAGGATATCGCCGGGCGTCAGCATGCCCAGATCGCCATGCGCCGCCTCTGCCGGGTGGAGAAACATCGCAGGCGTGCCGGTGGCCGACAAAGTGGCGGCGATCTTGCGGGCGATGTGCCCCGATTTGCCCATGCCGGTGACGACGGCGCGGTGCTTGCTGGCCATGATCGCGCGCACCGCATCGGCAAACTGGTCGTCGATTGCGTCGGCCAACCGGGTTAGCGCGGCGGCTTCTATCCGGATGACCTGCTGACCGTAATTGACCAGATCCGGGCTCAAGTCCGGCGCTGCGATCGGTTGCATGATTGCCATTCGCGCTTCCCTATATTTCCGGACTACGCACTTCTAACGTGAAGCGCGCCAGAGCGGGCGGCCAACCGGGCCCGTTTCCGACCCAATTGCCCCAACGGTCAATTGCGGCTAAGTCGGCAGCGGAGCAACTGACCTCATGCAACTGCGCCATTTGCGCTATTTCGTAACGCTTGCCCGCACGCGCCACTTTGCGCGCGCGGCCGACGAATGCGGTGTCTCGCAACCGACATTGTCGGCGGGCATGGTCGCGTTGGAACAGGAATTTGGTCGGCGGTTGATCGACCGCGATCGGCGGTTTATAGGGCTGACTCCGCATGGCGAGGCGATGCTGCCGTGGGCGCAACAGATTTTGGGCGCGATGGGCGCAATGAATGCGGCGGTTTTGGCCACGCCACTGGAAGGGCCGTTTACGCTGGCGGCAATTCCCGCTGCGCTGCCGCTGGTCGGGCGGTTTGGCGCAGCACTGCTGGCGGCCAATCCGGCGCTGGTGCTGTCGGTACGGTCGGCGACCGCACGCGCGATCGATCAGGCTTTGCACGCGCTGGAAATCGATGCGGGGATCACTTATCTGGATCAGCACGTGTCGCCGGGCCTGACCACAGTGTCGCTGGCGAGCGAGGATTATCGATTTCTGACCCGGCGCGGCGGGCGGTTTGATGATCGCGCCAGCATCACCTGGGACGAGGCGGTGGCGCAGGATCTGTGCCTGCTCGATGAAACCATGTTGTATCGCCGCATTCTGGATCAGCGGTTGACGGTGCGCGGCCACACCGCGCGACCGCGCGCGACAGCCGACAGTCATATCGCGCTGTTTGCGATGGTGGCATCGGGCGCCTTTTCGTCGATTGTGCCCGATAACTACGCGCATTTGCTCGGCGATGTGGCGTGGGCGCGGTTCCTGCCGCTCGATCCGCCAGAGCCGGCGCGACAGGTTGGGCTGGTGGTGCTTGATCGCGATCCGCCGTTGCCGCGCGCGCAGGCTGCGCTGGCAGTGGCGCGCGCATTCGTGATAGACGGAACCTATCAAACATTGGGGGTTTTGATTTGACCCATAGGGGTAGATTGCCCGATTATGGCGCATGAGCGATATCCACGGGATGATTGAATCGACCGAACTCGACCGCATTCTGGCGGCGCATGCCACGCGCGAAGGCGCGCTGCTACCGATCCTGCACGATGTGCAGGCAGCATTTGGCCATGTGACCGAAGATGCCGTGCGCGCGATTTCGCTGGCACTGAATCTCAGCCGGGCCGAAGTGCACGGGGTGGTCAGTTTCTACCATGATTTCCATGTCGAACCGCACACTCGCCCGGTTATCAAGCTGTGCCGCTCTGAAAGCTGTCAGGCGCGCGGGGTTGAGGAATTGGCCGCAGCATTTGCCGACGAAACGCGGGTGTCGATTGAACCGATTTATTGCCTGGGGCTGTGCACGGTCGGGCCCAATGCGATGATTGGTGATGCGGTCTATGCGCGGCTGAATCCGGCACGGCTGTCGGCCCTGATCGAGACCACCGCGCAGGAGAATGTATTGTGATTGTACGGATCAGCGACGATGCGCTGGCGCTGGCTTGCGGCGCCGATGCGGTGGCGGCGGCGTTTGTCGCGGCGGGTTGCACGGTGGAACGCGTTTCGAGCTGGGGCATGCATTGGCTGGAACCGCTGGCCGATATCGACGGACACGGGTTTGGCCCACTGACCGTGGACGATGTGGCGGCGGTGCTGGCGGGCAATAGCACGCTGGCGACCGGACCGATTGCGGACATCCCGTTTATCGCGCGCCAACAGCGCCTGACATTTGAGCGAGCGGGCAAGACCCGGCCGTTGAACCTTGACGATTATGCCGCGACTGGCGGCTGGGCGGGGCTGAATCACGCGCGCGAACTGGGCGCAGAAGCGACGATTGCCGAAGTCACCGCGTCGGGCTTGCGCGGGCGCGGCGGGGCGGGTTTCCCCGCCGGGATCAAATGGACGACAGTCGCCAAAGCGGTGTCTTCGCGCAAATACGTCGTTTGCAACGCCGATGAAGGCGACAGCGGGACATTTGCCGACCGCATGGTGATGGAAGGCGATCCGTTCCTGCTGATCGAAGGTATGGCGATTGCCGGTTTTGCGGTCGGCGCGCAGCAGGGCTATGTCTATATCCGCAGTGAATATCCGCACGCGATCGCCAAAATGCGCGCGGCGGTCACGCGATCGGCGGCGATCATTGCCCCGTTCCGGATCGAAGTGCGCGTCGGCGCGGGCGCGTATGTCTGCGGCGAGGAAACATCGCTGCTCAACAGCCTGGAAGGCAAGCGCGGCGAAGTGCGCGCCAAGCCGCCGCTGCCCGCGATCGAAGGCTTGTTTGGGCAGCCCACGGTTGTGAATAACGTGCTGACTTTGGCGGCGGTGCCGTGGGTCATGGCGCATGGCGGGGCGGCGTATGCGGATATCGGTTTTGGCCGGTCGCGCGGGACGATGCCGATCCAGTTGGCGGGCAATGTGCGCCATGGCGGGTTGGTCGAGGTCGGGTTCGGGATTACGCTGGGTGAATTGGTGCTCGACATCGGTGGCGGCACTGACAGCGGGCGCCCGGTGCGCGCGGTGCAGGTCGGCGGGCCCCTGGGCGCGTATCATCCGCCCGCCGATTTTCATTTGCCGTTCGATTATGAAAGCTTTGCCGCCGCCGACGGACTGATCGGTCATGCCGGGATCAGTGTGTTTGATGATACGGTCGATCTGTCGGCACAGGCGCGGTTTGCGATGGAATTCTGTTCGGTCGAAAGCTGCGGAAAATGCACGCCCTGCCGGATCGGATCGACGCGCGGGCTTGAAGTGATCGACCGCATCCGTGCGCGCACTGGCCGCGCCGCCGATCGCGTCGAAACGCTGCCGCAAATGCATAACGCCAAAAAGGCCCCGCGCACGCTGGCCGAGGATGTCGATCTGCTGACCGATTTGTGCGAGACGATGAAATTCGGATCGCTATGCGCGTTGGGCGGGTTTACGCCCTATCCGGTGCTGTCGGCGATGCGCAATTTCCCCGAGGATTTCGGCCTGCCAGGCTTGGTGCCGGTCTTGGTGCAAGAGGCTGCCGAATGATGGCGCAGCGCGTCCTGGGCGTTGTGCTGGCGGGCGGGCAATCGCGCCGCTTTGGCAGTGACAAGGCGCTGGCGCACATCGCCGGACGCAGCCTGATCGCGCGAGCGCAGGCCAGCCTGGAACGCCAATGCGACGCAGTGGTCGTTGCGGGCCGTGACCCAGGTGTGGCGGATCGCCCTGGTGCGGGGATGGGTCCGCTGGGTGGACTAAACGGCGCCTTGCATCATGCCGCATCGCACGGGTTTGACGTGGTTCTGGCGATCCCGGTGGATGGGTTTGATCTGCCGGCCGATCTGATTGGCGAACTTTCACCCGGGCCTTCCTATGCCATCGACGCACCGGTGATCGGGTTGTGGCCGGTGAGCGCGCGCGGCGCACTTGATGCGCTGCTTGCCGAAGATACCATTCATTCGTTGCATGCTTTTGCCTTGCGCATTGGCGCGCGGGCAGTGCGCCTGTCGCATCAACCGTTCAACATCAACACCCCCGGCGATCTGGTCGCCGCGAAGGAACACGCTCATGGGTTATGAACCCCAGGCCGATTTCGGCACGCCCGCCGTGCACAGCGAAACCACCGTAACACTGTCGATTGATGGCCGCGAAGTCAGCGTGCCCACCGGTACCACGGTCATGCGTGCCGCGGCACTATCGGGCGGATCAATCCCGAAATTGTGTGCCAGCGACAATCTGAAACAGTATGGTTCGTGCCGACTGTGCCTGGTCGAAATCGACGGTATGCGCGGCACGCCCGCATCGTGCACCACACCCGCGGCGCAAGGCATGGTCGTGCATACGCAGACTGACAAAGTGCAAAAACTGCGGCGCGGCGTGATGGAACTGTACATTTCAGACCATCCGCTCGATTGCCTGACATGCAGCGCCAATAACGACTGTGAATTGCAGGACCAGGCCGCCAATGTCGGCCTGCGCGATGTGCGGTTTGGCTATGAAGGCGACAACCATCTTGGTGCGGCCACCGACATATCGAACCCCTATTTCGATTTTGATCCGTCAAAGTGCATCGTGTGTTCGCGCTGTGTGCGCGCATGCGAGGAAGTGCAGGGCACATTTGCGCTGACGATCGATGGGCGCGGGTTTGGCTCGAAAGTCAGCGCGGGCCTGGCCAGCGATGATTTCCTGTCGTCCGAATGCGTGTCGTGTGGCGCATGTGTCCAGGCCTGCCCGACCGCGACTTTGAATGAAAAGGCGGTCAAAACCATTGGCAAGCCCGAACGGTCGGTGATTACGACTTGCGCCTATTGCGGCGTCGGTTGCA
>JAYTHT010000592.1:0-8725 GCA_043732365.1 Novosphingobium sp.
CTGGTATCGGCGCGGTCCATGCGGGTTCTCCAATTGAGCAGGATGAGCCCCTGCCAGATGAATGCGGCGGAAAAGCGGCTGATGACGCTGCTTGTCAAGGCCGGCTGTGCGTTGCATCGCATGGGGCGGCATGAAATTATACATTGAACGTCGCCGGGAACATCATTGGGCACTTTGGGAACATCGCTGGCTCGCCATGATTGCGTGCGCTTGCATGCTGACCGCAGGGCCTGCGCGCGCGGCAGATCCCGGCGCGGCGCTCGATGCGGCGATGGCGGATAGGCGCGTCCCGGCAATGGGCATGGCGATCCTGGGCGGCGGGCATATTTCGGCGCTGGCGGTGCGCGGAGTGCGTGTGATCGGCGGTCACGACCGTATCGCGCCCGACGACCCGTGGCACATCGGTTCCGATGTCAAAACGATGACTGCGGTGTTGATCGCGCGGCTGGTCGATCGCGGCGTGTTGCATTGGGACGATCAACTGGGGTCTTTGATGCCTGACCTGGCGATGCAGCCGCGTTATGCCCGGGCCACGCTGGTTCAACTGATGTCGCATCACGCGGGGCTGCCCCATGATCTGGTTGATGCGGGCGCTCGCGCCACGCTGTTTGGCGATGACAGCGCGGCCAGCCTGGCGGATAAGCGGTTGCACTATCTGGCGCGCGCGCTGGGCGATCCGCCGGTCGGGCGACCGGGGTCGTTTCACTATTCCAACACCGGCTATCTGCTGGCCGCCGCGATTGTCGAGCGCGCCACCGGCGAACGCTGGGACGTGCTGTTGCGGCGCGAAGTGCTGGCGCCACTGGGCATGGACAAGGCCCGGGTTGGCACGACTGTCGTGGGCGAACCGCAAGGGCATCGCGGCGGCCATGCCACGGGGCCCGACCAGACCAACCCGCTGTTTTTCGCGCCAGCCGGTGGGCTGGTGCTGCCACTCGACGACTGGGCCAAATTCTGCCTCGACCAATTGGCGGGCGCGCGCGGGCACGGGCAATTGTTGAGTCCCGCCGGGTATCGCATGATGCAGAGCGCGCAAGGCAGCGGCGAATATGGCATGGGCTGGGAAGTCCTGGCGGAATATGGCGGGCGAGATGGGGGGCCAGTGCTGGTGCACGCCGGGTCTGACACCAATTGGTTCGCGCTCGCGGTGCTGTTTCCTGCGACCGGAACCGGCGTGCTGGTCGTTGCCAATGCCGGGGCCGACATGGGCGGCGATGCGGCGGTCCGTGCGGCCGTCGCGGCGGTCCTGCCCGGACTGGTCCCGGCAGGCCGTTGAAACGCAGCAGTAGACGCGATAGGCCCACGCTTTACGCATCTGGAGCATGCCATGACGATCAAACGGATTTCGACCGGATCCCTCTGGGAAGCGAAAATGGGCTATTCGCGCGCGGTCGTTGCGGGCGGCATGGTCTATATTTCGGCCACCGCAGCGACCGATGCCAGCGGCGCGGTTGTCGGCAAAGGCGATTTCGAACGACAGACCGCGGTCATCCTGGAAAAGCTGGGCGCCGTACTGGCCGGCGCCGGATCATCGTTTGACCGCGTGGTGCAATCGCGCGTGTACCTGACCGATATCGATCAATGGGAAGCGGTCGGCCGCGCGCACGGCGCGGTGTTCGGCGCGCATGGCCCCGCGCTCAGCCTGGTGCATGTGAAACCGTTCCTCGACCCGGACATGCTTGTCGAAGTCGAGCTGGTCGCGATAGTGTAACGAGTGCCGGGGTGTAACCACCACTGGGGTGCGCGTTCGTCATTTTCGCGCTCGCCAGCGTACCCCCGTGCTCCAGGTGTGCGTGATGGGACGGCGCAATATTGCGCGATCCGTCAGCGTTGTTTCCTGGCCAGGGTCGCGTTGAAATCGGGGTCCTTGTTGGCCACCCAATCGACGAATTTGCGGATGGCGGGATTCGCCAACAGGACTTCTGCATCCATCCCGGCGCGTTGCAGTTCGGAATTGGTGAAACTGGTGATCACCGTCTGCTGACAGATCGGGTGCATCGGCACCGTATCGCGCCCGCCCCGGCTCTTTGGCACGGGATGGTGCAGAATTACGGTCTTGCCCGTGGGCCGACCGCACAGCCAGCACGGCGGCACCACGACCGGTGCGTCGTCCTCATCATGCACGCCTTCATAGGGACCATGTTTTGAATGTTTGCGAGCCATGCCTGTGCCTATAATTGTGCGCCCACTTAAAATGGCGGAGCCACCATTACCATTACTCTGTTGCAGCTAAATCAACTGGTTCACGGCCTGCAGAAACGGCATGATCGATACCGGCTTTGACAAATATCCTTCGGCGCCCGCCTCACGGATGCGGTCTTCATCGCCTTTGCCGGCATAGGCGGTGACGGCCAGCACGGGGATGTGGCACAGGGCTTCGTCGCGTTTCAGCGCTTCGATCAGTTCCAGACCCGATATGCGCGGCAGGTGGATATCCATGATCACCAGGTCGGGGGCAAACGCGAGTGCGCGTTCGAGCACCATATGGCCGTCGGCCAGCGGTTCGACTTCAAAACCTTTGGCTTTGAGCAAATCGCTGAACAATTTGCGGTTGAGGTCGTTGTCCTCGACAACCAGAATTCTTTTTGCCACTTATCCCTGCTATCCCCGTACTTGGCCCACGCTGTCGCTCCGCTGTGTCAAAGCAGATGTGGGCGGTCTATTCCCCGGAAAGGGTGCTGGCAATCATTCGTGAACCATCTTCGCCGGCCGATCCGATGGCCATAGCGCTGCGCGCGCTGGTGTTTGTGCTGACAGACGAGGATCGGGCAAGCCGGTTTCTGGCGTTGACCGGGATGACGCCCGATGGCTTGCGCGCCGGGGTCGGCGATCCGGTGATCATGGGCGCGGTGCTGGAATTCCTGGCCAATCACGAAGCGGACCTTGTCGCGGCGGCCGCTGCACTCGATATAGCGCCTGAAACATTGGCTGCGGCATGGGAAAAATTACGATGACAAGTCAACCTGTGAAGCGCGCCCCTCTTGAGCGGCACCCTCTTGAGCGGCACCCTCTTAAGCGGCCCCCTCTCAAGCGGCCCCCTCTCAAGCGGCCATTGATCATCAGCGATTGCGACGAAGTGCTGTTGCACATGGTCGCACCGTTCAAGGACTATGTCGCCGAATGCCACGGCATCAATTTCGACATGAAGGACAACGATTTCGGCAAAGCCATGCGCTATGCCGATGATGGTCGGCAAGTCGAACCGAGCGAAATCTGGCGGTTGCTCGGTTTGTTTTTCGACACCGAGATGTACCGGCAACAGCCAATCATCGGTGCGGTCGAGGGCATCAACGCGCTGGCCGAATTTGCCGACGTGGTGATCCTGACCAATCTGAACGACGAACGGCGCGATGCGCGCACGCAGCAATTGGCCGACCATGGCATAAACGCCCGGGTGTTTACCAACCAGGGGCCAAAGGGCCCGGCATTGCAGGCGATCATCGATGAATATCAGCCCAGTCGGGTCGTGTTCATCGACGATCTGCCGCAACACCATGCCTCCGTCAGCGAAATTTCCCCAGATGTCCGTCGCCTGCATTTGTGCGGCGAACCCCTGTTGGCGCCGCATATTTCCTGCGCTCACGAAGCAGGCCACGCCCATGCCCGCATTGACGGCTGGCCAGAAGCCCTGCCGTGGATCATGGCACACGTACACGGAGTAGAAAATGTCTGAGCCTGTTGATCCTCCAGTTGACTCAATCGTTGAGACTCTGGCCGCAGCCGGGTTTGTCCTGCCCAAGGCTGCTGCGCCGGTCGCGGCTTATGTCCCCACGGTGCTGGCGGGCGGATTGCTCCATGTTTCGGGCCAGTTGCCATTTGTCGACGGGTCGCTGGTGATCGGTCGACTGGGAGAGGATGTCAGCCTGGAGACGGGGGCGGCAGCGGCACAAGCCTGCGCGTTGATGCTACTGGCGCAAGTCAAGGCCGCGCTCGGATCGCTCGACCGGGTCGAACGCGTGGTCAAATTGGGCGCGTTCGTCAATTCGACCGCGACATTTACCGACCAGCCCAAAGTCGCCAATGGCGCTTCGGAATTGATGGTTGCCGCATTTGGCGAGGCCGGGCGTCATGCGCGCAGCGCGGTCGGCGTTCCGGTCCTGCCGCTGGGGGCCGCGGTGGAAGTCGATGCTATATTTGCTGTTCGCGCTCATTGATCGCTGGTTGGCACCGGTCCCGCGTGCGGGCCGATGCGACTGGCTGACCATGCTGGTCTATGCCCATCGCGGGTTTCATAATGGGGTCAACGGCGGCAGTTCCGGCCGCATCGAAAACAGCCCGGCGGCGTTTGCTGCGGCGATGGCGGCGGGGCTGGGCATCGAATGCGATGTCCAACGCAGCCGCGACGGGCAGGCAGTGGTGTTTCATGACGAGGACCTCGCCCGGTTGACCGGGCAGCATGGTCGCATCGCCGACCAAAGCGCGGCGGCGCTGACGCAGATCGCACTGACCGGCAGCACCGACAGGATTCCGCTGCTGGCCGCTGTGCTGGCGCAGATCGGTGGCCGGGTGCCGTTGTTGATCGAAGTTAAAATTGCGCGTGGCGGCCGGGTTACGCCGCTGTGCCTTGCGGTTCACCGCGCGATCGAGGGATATGCCGGCCCGGTCGCCGTGATGAGCTTTGACCCGCGCGTTCCGTCATGGTTTCACCGCTATTCGCCGCATATCGTTCGTGGGCTCGTAATGACCGAGGCGGGCTGGCGCACGATGGGCGCAAAGGCGCGGCGCCATATCGCATTGTGGCGCGCGCGGCCCGATTTCTTGGCCTATGACATCGATGATATCGGCAGCGCGTTTCCCGTTGCCCAGCGGCGGCGCGGCATGCCGCTGCTGACGTGGACGGTCGACAACTTGGCCAAAGTCACGCGCGCTGGCGCAAAGGCGGATACGCCGATTGCCGAAGGTCAAGGTCTGGCCGCACTGATCGCGGCGCGATGACCCAGACCGCGCGGATTTACCCGGGGGTGAGCGAGATCCCCGCTGCCGACTGGGATCGCATGGCAGGCGACGACAATCCGTTTGTCAGCCACGCTTTCCTGTCCAGCCTGGAACAGTCGAACAGTGTGGGCAAGCGCAGCGGGTGGATCCCGATGCCGATCGTGATCGAGGACCAAGGCGGCGCACCGGCGGCGGCGCTGCCCGCGTACCTGAAAGCGCACAGCCAGGGCGAATATGTGTTCGACCACGCCTGGGCCGATGCCTGGCAGCGCGCGGGCGGCGATTATTATCCAAAATTGCAGATCAGCGTGCCGTTTACCCCGGCCAATGGTCCACGCCTGTTGTTTGGGCAGCGGCCCGATCTCGCCCCGGCCCTGCTGGCGGCGGCGGAACAGGTTGCGCGCGACCATGGCCTGTCCTCGGCGCACGCGACCTTTATCGCGCCCGAACAAGTGCCCATGTTTGAAGCCGCCGACTGGCTGTTGCGCGCCGATATTCAGTTTCACTGGGAAAACCGGGGGTATCGCACGTTTGATGATTTCCTGGGCGCCTTGTCGTCGGCGCGGCGCAAGAATTTACGCAAGGAACGCGCGGCGGCGCAAGACGGGGTTGTGATTCGCGTGCTGACGGGGGCGGCGATTTTGCCCGAACATTGGGCCGCATTCTGGGAATTTTATCAGGATACCGGGGCGCGCAAATGGGGCCGGCCCTATCTGACCCGCGCCGCATTCGACCTGATCGGGGCGAACATGGGCGACAAAGTTCTGCTGGTCATGGCGTTTATCGAGGGGCAGCCGGTGGCGGGCGCGCTGAATTTCATTGGCCGCGATACGCTGTATGGCCGATACTGGGGATCGGTCATCGACAAACCGTTCCTGCATTTTGAATTGTGTTATTATCAGGCCATCGACGCCGCGATCGCGCTGGGCCTGTCGCGCGTAGAGGCCGGCGCACAAGGTCAGCACAAGCTGGCACGCGGCTATGAACCGGTCCAGACGATGTCGGCACATTATATCGTCGATCCGTCATTCCGCCGCGCGGTGGCCGATTTCCTCGTCCGCGAACGCGCAGGCGTCGAACAGGATCAGACTTTGCTGGGCCAACATGTGCCGTTTCGCAAAGGGCCCCCACCTGAGGGGGATTAAGCGACCCGGCGTGCTGTGCGATGTGCGCTGGCGCACAGCCATTCGCGGGCGCGGCGTTGTGCTTCGGAAATTTCGCGTGCGGTCATGTCTTCGGAAATTTCTGCGCGGCAGTTTGCGGCGCTTTCCTGACCACCAACTGCGGCCAGATTAAACCATTTGTGCGCTTCGATCAGATCGACAGCCAGGCCATACGTGCCGGTCGAAAAAACCATGCCCAAGTCAAACAGCGCTTCGCTGCAACCTTGTTCGGCCGCCGCCAGGGATTGCGCAACCAGCGCGTCATGGCCGGCCTGATTGCCAGCATGTCCACCACCAACTTGCGTATCGGTTCCACCGATCAGCTTTACCACACCTTGATCCATGCCCAATATTCCCCAAAATCCTTGCGCCCCCAAACTCAGATCATGGCGCGTTAGCTGCAAAGTCGTCGGGTTTGGTCAACATATGGTTAACGGCGGCAATAATTTGCCGGTTCACATGCCGGTTGGTGAAGGGGCGTAGCGCGCACCAAATCGTTGGATCAAAGCGGGGCACAACAAAAAAGAGGTTGGCGTAATGACTTGTACGTATCCACCGCGCCGCTTATAGGCGCGGCAAACCACGATCATGTGCCATGACGGCATACCGGTCGCGGGCGGAAGTCGCGCAAGCGGAGGGCCGGATGGCTGGTGTTCTGAGTGACGAAATTGACGTGTTGGCCAAGGCTCGGCGGTCCATGCCGGGTGATTACGTTCCCACTGAAACCGAAACTTACATGAACGAGCATCAGCAGGATTATTTCCGGCGGCTGCTGCTCGAATGGAAGAAATCGATCCTGTCGGCGTCGTCAAACACCCTGTCTGCTTTGCAGGAAGGGCCGATCCGCGAACCCGATCTGAACGATCGTGCATCCAGCGAAACCGACTGGGGCATCGAACTGCGCACCCGGGACCGTCAGCGCAAGCTGATCGCCAAGATCGATTCGGCGATGCGCCGGATCGACGAAGGCGATTACGGATTTTGCGAAGTGACCGGCGAACCGATCGGCCTGGGCCGGTTGGTCGCGCGGCCAATCGCAACGATGACGGTCGAGGCGCAACAGGCGCACGAACGCCGCGAAAAGGTTTCGCGCGACAATTGATCGCCTGATTTGCTGTCACTGGCTATACGTCGTTGACCCAGGTTTGACCAGGGAAGACGCTTTTGGCCCGTTAAACCAGCGATTTGGTGCGGGATTTGCGCGACAGCAAGCGGCCCCCCGGGGCAAGTCCGGGGCGGCGCTGACGGTGCGCCGGGCCGTCTTCATACCGCCTTGCAATAGTGCCCCACATTGGCACTATGACAAACCGAGCCGGTCACCGGTGCGCCCGATTAACGCTTCGTTTTCTAATCGACCGTTAACGCTTGGTGCGATCTTTTCGGCAGTTTTGCTGGATAAGGCATGTGGGCTGCGCGGGGCTTGTTGACCAATTGTGTTCAGGTCTTCAGCTCTTCGTATAAACGAAACGGAACCGGACGGTGACTGACATTGACCATCGCCAAGTCGGACGGGACAGCCTGTTCCTGATGGCTGATCTTCGCGTCGAAGGACAAGCGGGCGACCACAGGGTCAAAGTCCGCAATTTGTCCGCGCGCGGCATGATGGCCGAATGTACGGTCCGGGTGACATCGGGCGCCGGGGTAGAAGTGAATTTGCGCAATATCGGCTGGGTCGCGGGTCGCGTCGCCTGGATTCAGGACAACCGGTTCGGCATCGCCTTTGTCGATGAAATCGATCCGCTGTTACCACGTGCAATCGCAGAGCCGGGTGAATCCACCCCGCGCTATCTCAAATCCGCCATCACCGCGCCCGATCCGCGCAGCCTGCGCAAGATCTGACTTTTTTACGCGCAGGGTACTTACCGGCACAGCTTTTGTTGTCGCCGCGCTTTTACCAAAAACCACAGCCCACATTTTGGCGTGTTGCAAAAATAATGCTAGCAATCGGCGGTGGCCGGATTTCGATCGCTTTTTGCCAGCGTCTTGCTGATTTTGCCCGCGGCATGCGGTGGATCGGGTGTGGGACCGGTCGATATCACGGTGATCGGCGCAGAACCGGTGCTGTTTCCGCCCGCCGCGCTCCATATCGCAGGCTATGGCGCGATGGCCGCAACGCGGTCGGGTCTGGTCGGGTTTGATGCCGAAGGGCGCCTGATCCCCGCCTTGGCCGAACGTTGGGTCGTCACCGACGATGGCCTGGGCTATATCTTCCGGCTGCGCGATGGTTTGTGGAGCGATGGCACGCCGATTGCGGCGGCAGATGTTGCGGCCGCCTTGCGTCGGGCGCTGTCGGTCACGCGCGGCACCACGATGCGATCCGACGTGACCGGTATCCGCGATATCCGCGTAATGGCGCGCCGGGTAATCGAAATCGATCTCGATTCGCCGCAGCCCGATCTGTTGACGTTGCTCGCCCAGCCAGAACTGGCGGTGGCCGCCGGGACGCGGGGTCAGCACCACACCGGGCCGATGGCGATCCGGCGTGACGGCGATCATTGGCTGGCGACTTTGGGGCTAGCGACTTTGGCGCAGGCCAATCTGGTTCCCCCCACTGGCGCCGGCCACACGCTCGCGCTGCGCTTTCTATCGGCGCAAGCTGCGGTCGATCGGTTTGCCGTGGGCAAGGC
>JAYTHT010000593.1:0-2595 GCA_043732365.1 Novosphingobium sp.
GCGATCGGATAGACATAGAAATCGCCCAACCGCTCGCGCCCGCTCGCCTCGGTACCAGCGTTTTCCAGCTGTGGCGCACGACGCGGATACCGTCGGATCGGTCCGGAATTGCCGTCGCCCAGCGTGTTGGCGACTTCGCCTGCGACCAATAGCACATGGGCGTTGGCAAAATTGGTGCCGGTGGTGTTGTTGAGCGTGATCCAGCCCTGGACGTCGATATGGCCGTCTCCGCTTTTGGCGCCATCCTTGCCACCCGCTTCGTCAAACAGCGCGACATAGTCGGCCTTCCACGAAAATCCGTGGCTGAGATAGCTGAGCGTGATTGGCCGCGTGCCGGATCGCGCCGAATCGAGCCGCACTGAAAGTGTGGGCCGTGCTTTCAGCCCCGGCGGCAATCCGGGAAACACCAGCCGCGACCGACCCATATCGCCCAGAATTTCGATCCGCCCGCCAACTTCCAGCAATGTGCCGCCGTTGTTGGCCAGCACTCTGGCGGGTTCGCCGCTGTCCGCCCCGGTCGTGGGGTTGGTGTGGACCAGTGTGACCGACTGCCCCACCGATTTGTCGAGCAGCCGTTGCGGCGACAGCAAGTCATAATCGAAATTCTGTTCGAGGATCGTCGCATCGGGCACACTCAGCGACACCGTTTCGGGCTGAATCGCTGCCGACACATCGGGCAATTCAATCGCGACATCGCCTTTGCCCGGATCGATCCGCCGCACGTCCTCGATCAGCGCAAGATCGTTGTTGTAGATCGTCACCGCGACATCGCCTTGCGCCGAACTTGCAGAGTTTGGCGCCGCTGCCGACTGCGCGTGCGCGGCACCCGAAAACAGCGCAAGCGCCGCCCCTGCCGTTCGTCCAATGCTGGCCATACTCTCGTCCCTTGTTCAGCGGTCTTCGGAATACTGTACGCAAAGGTAACAAGACACCCCATGAACGACGAGCATATTATGCCGTCCGGCGTGCACGGCTCGGTTGGATCAGGTCACCCACAATGCGTGCCGGGGCGAAGCGCAAAGACATGGACGTATTTGACATCGAGCACCGACGGATTGGGCGTCTGGGCGGTCGAAAAACCTGATCCAAGCGCCAGATTGACTATCGGGATCAGCGGAAAGACATGCTCTTTCGGCGTTGGGCCCTGCCACACCAGCCGTTGATCGAGGTAATAGCCGATGGTTTGCGGGGTCACTTTGACGCCATAGTCGTGAAATTCGGTGACCAGCGTTTCGGGGCGGACCGCAATCGTCGATCCGTTATGCTGTTCGGTCGCCTTGTCGTGCGTCCAGACATGCGTGGTGACGTGATAGGCTGCAGGAAACTGGCCGTAATATTCGATTACGTCGAGCTCTATGGTCGGGTGCTTGTCGCTGGGCGGATGCAGGCTGGCGAGCCAGAATGCGGGCCAGGTACCCGGCCCCGGGGGCAGCTTCATCCGCGCTTCAAAATAGCCATAGCGTTCGCCGTGACCGTGGCCCGCGCCATCGCCTGCCGCGATCAAGCCTGATTGCCACGTGCCCTTTGCGGTTTTGCGCGCGGTGATATGCAACATCGCGTGATCGACGGAAAATGGACTGTCCGGCCCTGGATCGGTAAACCGCGCATCGCCAAAATCGCCATTCCATGGCGTATGCGCGATCCAGTTGGCGTTTGCGCCAAGATCCCGGCTGACCACGCGGAAATTGGAAAAATCTTCAGAAAATGACGGAGTCAGCCCACACATATCAAGCAGGTTGCTGGTCGGCCGCGCATAGGCAGACGGCGCCAGCATGAAACCAGGCAGCAACAGACACAGCACCCGGCCGAAGCGAAGAGTGAACAGTCGCATCAAATTTCCTTCCACTTCGCCGCGCGCGACAGGCGGTCGATCAGGCTGCCACGAGGCAGGCTGGGCCAATCAGGCTGGCGCCAGAGTGGTGACCGGTGACAATTGCAGCACCGTCCGCATCCCGCTGCGCGCACCGCGGCTGCGCAAAGCCAGCGCCGCGCCGCTCAATATCGCAAAATCGCTACCCGGGTCGCAATTGGCGGCGGTCACGCTGGCAATCACGATCGCCATCAGCATGGCCCAGGCGCAAGCGCCCGCCACCGCCATGTCGGGATCGGACATCGGGATATAGGTCGACCAGCGCAACGGTTTGAACGCAACCAGGATATGCGCGGTCAAAGCGGTGGCGCCGATTATCCCGACACATCCCAATACTGCGGTCAGCAGGCTCGACGACCGGAAACTGCCCGGACCAACTCCGATGCCCCAGGTTCCGACGAAAGCCTGATACCCCTGCAGCGCCCAGAATCGCCGCTGAATCCCCGATTCCGAGGTCATTTTGTTCAACAACAAATGTTGCGCAAAGCCCGTGATCTTTTCGACCAGATGCGGTTGCCAGATCAGCACAAGTCCGCACGCGACCACGCCACCGACCGCCAGCGCACCAAGCCACAGCGCGCGATCAACCGTTAGTGCGCCCGGAATCACCAGGCTGCGTACCACCAGCAAACCGATCCAGACTCCGATCGCGACATAAGCGGTCGTCGATGTGCTGGCGAGCAATGCCGCGCCCAGACACAGCGCCGCCGTGCCGGTCAGCAATG
>JAYTHT010000594.1:0-8724 GCA_043732365.1 Novosphingobium sp.
TGGGCGCAGGGCAAGATTCGCCTCGGTCACGGCCTCCGAGATTTGGAGAGCGCGCATGTCAGCTAGCGCCATCAACCAGGACAGGACCGATTCGGCACCACTGTTTTCGTTGGCCCGATCCGGGTGGAGGCCGTCCCGGCAGATGCCGGTATGGCTATCAACCAGCCTTATGCCGAGGTCGTTCTTGCCCAGGAACCAGGCGAACGCGTGCCTTGCACCGGCCTGCCAGGGAGCGTCTGGGTCGACATAATGCGCGGCGGCGCAGGCTGCGATGGTGGCGGTTGCCTCCAATGGTTGCTGGTCGAAGGCGAGCGGCTGGCTGCGGTTGAGCATGAAGCCGGTGGACCCCACCGGGCGAAAGACTCCGGATGGCGCTGTTTGTATGGCCATCAGCCAGCGCAGACTGCGAAGTCCGGCATCCACTAGTCGGTGCGATCCGCTCGCCCTGCCGGTTCGGATCAGTGCTTCGGGCAATCGGGCGTTGTCATAGGTCAGCCTGTCTTCGAACCACACCCAGTCAGGCGTTTCGGCGGCAAGCAGCAGATCATACAGCCAGTCCACCAGCAGCACGCGGATCGCGGCGGTTTCATGGTCCTCGGGGTAGGTGGAGCAAAAATGATCAAGCCCGAGCAGCGTGAAGGCCCAGGCGCGGGGCGAGGTGAAATTGGCGACGGGCAGCAATGCTTCGCGGAACAGTTTTGCAGTCCATCGCCCCCGCGTCGTGTCACGATGAAGCTGGGCACAGGCGCCAAGCGCCCAGAGTGTACGGCCATGGCTATCCTCGGAGCCGGCAGGCTCCAGCCACTGGCGAGAGAAGCTCATGAAGTTGCGAAATCGCCGAGTGTCCGGGTTCCACGCATGCTGCACGAAAGCTGCGAAGCGCGATGTCAGCGCCTCCTCCATCTCCGGCGCCAGGCCGTTACCTGCGGTACAGCACAGTAGCAGGGCGCGGGCGTTGTCATCAACGCAATAACCGTGGTGGCGGTCAGGAATATCGTGGATCGCATGCTGGAAGATGCCGGTATCGTCGCACATCGCGATGAAGTGACGGTTCGAGGTTTCGGGCAGCAGGAAGGGGGGAGGGGGAGCCAAACTCATCGGATCGCTTCCGTCAAAAATGCGGACTTGTTCCTTCTGGGTGGCGGCGCGAAAAGCATCGACATAGCGTTCTCCTGTACGGGTCCAGATGGTTGGGCGGCTGGCAGCATAGGCCTTGCTCGCCATGGCGAAACGCGCGTTATCGTCGTCGAGGAGGTCGGCAACTGCGTTGCCCATCTTGTCTGAATCGCCGAATGGCACAAGTATGCCAGAGCCATCGCCCAGTAGTTCGGCGGCGTGCCAATAGGGCGTGGACACGACCGGGCGCCCCAGCCCGTGTGAATAGGCCAAAGTGCCCGAGGTAAGTTGCGAGGCGACGAGATATGGGCTGACATAGACATCACACATGGCAATGTGTTCGAGCAATTCGGGGCGATCGACAAAGCGGTTGAGGAACACAACATGATCGTCGATGCCTAGCGCCTTTACACGCGCGATCAGGCGATCGCGGTAGGCTTCGCCGTCGGCGCGCAGCAGCTGTGGGTGTGTGGCGCCCATCACCACGTAAACTGCGTGGGGCGAACGGGCGATGATTGCGGGCATGGCCTCAATCATGGTTTCGATGCCTTTACTGGGGCTGATCAATCCGAAAGTAAGGATCACCTTGCGGCCGGCAAAGCCCAGCCGCACTTTGGCGTCATCGGATCGTTGAAAGGGCACATCGGGAATGCCGTGGGGGATGACGCCAATAGTCTCGGGCTCGGCGCCGTAGGTTTCGATCAGAATATCGCGCCCCTTGCGCGCCATGACGATCACTCGCGCCGAGGCCGCGAGGATGGCTTTCATCACCGCGCGTTGTGCTGGGTTGGGTTGGTCCAGCACGGTGTGCAGCGTGGTAACGAGTGGAACTCGCAGTCCGGCGATGAGCCCAAGGACAAAATTGCCCGCATCGCCCCCATAGATACCGAATTCATGCTGCAGGCAGGCAACATCGAAACCTTGGGTGTTGATGAAGTCCGCAGCGGCGAGATATTGGTCTGGTTCGTTCTGGTCGATGGCGAACCGGACCGAGGGCGGCCATTCATAGTTCCCGCCCGGATCGCACATGGCAATGATGGCGGCATCTTCCACACCAGCAACTGTGCTGACGGCCAGTTCAAGGTCGGTGGTGAAGGTGGCGATGCCGCAGCGTCTTGGTAAGGCATTACCGATGAAGGCTATACGAAGGGGGCGGTCGACGACGTTGCCTCGAGGTTCGCCGCCGGGCGATTGCAGCAACGTCTGGACGGGAAGTGGTGAAGGGTTATTTCTAATGCCGGCGACGCTGCGAAAATTCTTGCGCAGGTTACCGACACTGCTTTGGCACGGGCTAGCTTGGCCTGCTGGCGCCTTTCTCAATCTGCCCGTCATCTCACTGCCTCGCTCTTCGGTGTTTGTCCTGAATCGAAATCCAGGCGCAGGACTGGGGCCATCGAGCCGGGGCCCAGATCGCCTAGCATAGAAAGCCGGCAGCTGGAGGAACAGCTTCGGAAACTACTCCCTCTCTGATCTTCAGGCCAGCCAGGGAGTGGGATTGCCGACTGAACACGGGCGCTCGTCCCGCCGTGCCCGGCTTGTGAACAATTGCAATGCCACCTGCGTCCCCGCTCCCGCATCACGCCGCCGCTCCGTCTCCGTCGTAACCTAAGGCGATGACTGCGATGATCTTGCCATCCCTGTTCTGCGTCACAGACCGCAGAAAAACGGTCATGACATCTGGCCATCCCCGCGGTGATCAACTCGACCGGCATTGTCGTGAATTGCTGGAGAATCTCATGCAACCGGGTTGCCACGGTCCTCGGATGATTGACGATGAAGATGGCTAAACCAAGATCGGCGGGACCATGCCGCAGCAGGCGGACGTAAGCGTCGCGACCGCCCGGCTGATCCGCCTGAGCAGACGACGGGAAGTTCCTGGTAATCTGCCTAGCCTTCCTGCCAGAACGCGGGCGCCTTGCGGAAATCCTGCATCGCCCCATCGATCTTGCTCAGCGACCTTTGTCCCCGCCGCCGATTCCAGCGCTTTACCGCCCGAGCCGCCTGCGACACCTCCGGCCCACCAGTGGCGGCAAGTTGGCGTGTCAGCCGATCCGTCACCACCGCGTCATTTGCTGCCCCAAGAATTTTTTCAAGAGCCCCGCAGCGTTGACGATACCGCCGAACCCCCTTGCCGGCAAAGAACCGAGCCAGATAATCGACATCAAAGCCCAGCTTTTTAAGAGACTTGCGCAAGCTGTGCCGCTTTACGACCGAAAGCCGGCCGACATGCCGACCACGCCGCGTGACTGTCGCAGCTGAGTGGTGCAACAGCACAGGCGCCAGAATAGCGAGGCGGTGGCGCGTAACGCCGCCATGATCACGCAACGAACCAATGGCTTTGCCATTGGCCCAGACCATCAGGCCTAAAATCAGGTGCGAAAACTCAGGATCGCGTAACGCCCGCGAGACGACTTGGTGCGCCAGCTGACGCTCTACCTCGGCGATTGCATTCAGGTCCTCCAGATGGTCGGATGGCAATTCCGGCATCGCTGTCGGCAGGGTTTCGAGGCAATATACGTCCCAGTCTCGCGCCACGCCAAAAACCTGCGCGAAATGTTGCAGGGTATCATTGAACAGCCGTGTGGTGATGGCATCGAGATAGGGGTCGAACAGTCGCAACAGCGCCCGCGTCTGGCGGATGGCGATGCGTGACTGGTGCAACCCTTCGGGGTCCCCGCGCAATGTCGGCCCGATATTGGCTGTCAGGTGACCCAACGTGCCGCTTAGCAATTGGCGAAATCCCGCGGCGACATTTACGTTTCGCCTTAGCTTTGGGGCTTGCGCCAGTTTTGCATGCTCACCCTCGCCGGTGCGCAAACGCCACCCCCGGGACGCCTTGCTGTCCGACATCAACCACAGCGGCGCTAGGGATTGGAGTGCGGCGGCAAGTTGGTAAAGCGGTGCCACACTGCCGCTCTTCAACTCAAGTTCCAGCTCGCTGATCGCCTCATGCTCTGTGCCGGCTTTGATATCTCCTTCGTCGAATGCGACCTCCACCATCGTGTTGCCACCCAGATGCAGGACCCGCGTGGTACGCCGGACATCGGTGATAAAAGCCGGCTGGAGCGGACATTTGATTGCCAGAGCCACCGCAGCGAGCGGCTTGGTCTTTGCGAGCCAGGCCAATTCCGGCTTGTCCTGGCTGATCCGCCACTCCCACTCGCCCCGACTTGCCGCGACGCAATGACCGTTGGAGCTGGACTTCACCGTTTGCGTGAGGACATCGCCGTCTTGCCGCACCCGCAGGGTGAGGCCGCTTCTATCCAGAATTTGGTCCGGCGTGTCGAAATAGGTGCTCACCAAGTGACTGTGCACGGCGCCAACTGCCGCCAGGGGCGGGTATTTTTCGAGCATGGCACGGCTGCCTGCCGGCAAATGAAATTTCAGCTCGACCTCTTTCGAGTCGCGGATTGTCCCCAGCGGATGCGTCATTTCACGAGGCTTCTGCGAATTTCGCTAAGCTGTTCGGCGCGGTTCCCAGATGATTTTGGGTAAGTCATCTTGAGATCGTCGAGTGTATCGACGATGATTTGGGATACGATCAGACGTGCATTCTTTTTGTCGTCCGCAGGAACAGCATACCATGGCGATTGCCTGGTGCTGGTCGCGCTGAGGCATTTTTCATAGGCTTGCATGTATTCTTTCCAGAACCTGCGCTCCTTGACATCATCCAGACTGAATTTCCAATTCTTCTCCGGCTCGTCGATGCGTTGCAAAAAGCGAATGCGTTGCTCTTCCTTGGACAGATTGAGGAAGATCTTGATGACGTGGGTGCCGTTGGTGTGGAGATGCCGCTCCAGGTTGGTGATAGACCTGAAACGGTCATCCCAGACCGAACTGTCATCGGGCGAAATGCCGGGGAGGCCCTCACTTTCCAAAAGCTCCGGATGAACCCGCAGGATCAACACCTCCTCATAATAGGACCGGTTGAAGATCCCGATCCGGCCACGCTCGGGCAGATCCCTTGTCGTGCGCCAGAGAAAATCGTGCTGTGCCTCGGCGGCGCTGGGATGCTTGAAGCTGAAAACCTGACAGCCCTGCGGATTGACCCCGGACATTACGTGTTTGATGACCCCATCTTTTCCGGCGGCGTCCATGGCCTGGAAGATCAGCAGCAGGGAATAGCGGTTGGAGGCGTAAAGCAATTGCTGCAGTGCGCTCAGTTCGCTTACGTGTTTCGCCAACAGATCGTGATAGTCCTCGTTCGACCCATAGATCGGATCAGTGATCGTCGGCAGTTTGTGCAGCTTGACCTTGTCGCCTTCGCCCACGCGGAAGTCATCCGTCCTGATTTTCATGTGTCGCCACCCTTTCGCACGCCGCCGTTGATTACGGCACGAGCACCGCTGCGCCGTCGAACCGGCCAGCCCGCAAATCGTCCAGCGCCTTATTAGCCTGTTGCAGCGGATAGACCGTCGTCTTGACGGTAATGCCGATTTTCGGGACCAGGGCGAGAAATTCGATCCCGTCCTGCCTGGTGAGATTGGCAACCGACAGGAGTTCCCGTTCCTCCCATAACAGGTTGTAAGAAAAGCCCGGTATGTCGCTCATATGGATCCCGGCGCAGACCACGCGTCCGCCCTTGCAAATCGCCTTGAGTGCCTGAGGCACAAGATCGCCATCGGTCGCATAGATGATCGCCGCATCGAGCGGTTCCGGGGGCATTTCGTTCGAACCGCCCGCCCAAGTGACGCCCAGACTTCGCGCGAAGTCCTGCGTGGTGGTATCGCCCGGCCGGGTGAAGGCGAACACCTTTCTGCCCTGCCATTTGGCGACCTGCGCCACAATATGGCCAGCCGCGCCGAAGCCGTAGATACCCAGCCTTTTGCCGTCGCCCGCGATCTTCAGCGAACGCCAGCCGATTAACCCCGCGCAAAGCAGCGGCGCCAACGAGACATCGCTGCCTGCCTCGCCGAGTGGAAATGCAAAACGCGCGTCGGCGACGACGGCGGTCGCGAAGCCGCCGTCGCGCGTGTAGCCGGTGAAAAGCGGCGCATCGCACAGATTTTCCCTGTGCGCTTTGCAATAAGGGCAGACGCCGCAGGTATGGCCAAGCCAGGGAATGCCGACCCGTTCCCCGAGCTTCACGTCCGTAACGCCCGGTCCGATCGCGTCTATGCGGCCAACGATCTCATGGCCGGGGATGATCGGCGATTGTGCGTCCGGCAGTTCGCCGTCGAAAACATGCAGGTCGGTGCGGCAGACGCCGCAGGCGAGGACTTTGACGCGAACCTCGCCCGGTCCGGGCTGGCGGTCAGGCAGTTCGGTCCACACGAGTGGGGTCTTTGCGTGGTTGAGTACCATTGCCCTCATGGTTGTTTCCCCGGTTTCATGCGCAAATCCGCTTGCGCCCTGAGTTTCTGGAGCACCCGGGGCAGAGCGGCCGGCAGGTCGTCTGCGACGAGCCCCAATCCGAATTCCGTCGCTGCCGCGCCGTGCAGCCATACGGCCGCCGCCGCCGCCTCGAACGCGGGCAGGCCCTGTGCCAGCAAGGCCGCGACAAAGCCGGTCAGGACGTCGCCGCTGCCCCCAGTCGCGAGCTGGGCTGGCGCGTTGGCATTTATGATCGCGCGCCCGTCGGGACTTGCGATGACGGTATCGGGGCCCTTGAACACAACCACCGCGCCACTTTGTTTTGCTGCTGAGCGCGTGCGTTCGAGTTTGTCGCCTTCGACAGAAAACAGACGAATGAACTCCCCGGCATGCGGGGTCATCACGCAGGCGCCCGCGATGGCGCGAAACAGATCCTCCGGCGCCTCGGCGAAAGATGTGAGGGCGTCGGCATCCAGCACAGTCGCCCGTTTGGTGGCGAGCGCGGCCAGGACATACTCCCGTGTAAACCCACCAACACCGGCCCCGGGGCCAATCGCGATGGCATTACAGCGTTGGTCTGTCAGCAAGGCCAGCCATCCTGCGGCACCGTCAAAGCTGCGCACGATCGCGTTGGTAAGCGCGGTCGCATAGATGCTCCATACGTCCTCTGGCGCGGCGAGTGTCACCATGCCGGCGCCCGCGCGGGATGCCGCCAGAGCGGTCATCCGACTGGCGCCGGTTTTCGCCGCCCCGCCCAGAATCAGCACCTCACCGCGCGTGTATTTGTAGCTTTCATGCGTGGGCCATGGATAAGCATCAAGCCAGAGGCCGGGACCGTTCTCCCAGCAGTTTGGGGCGATGGCATCCAGCACCGATGCCGGCGTGCCGATATCGGCGACAACGATCTCGCCGCACAGACCTCGGCCCGGATAGAGCAGATGGCCCGGCTTCTTGCGGAAGAAAGTCACCGTAAGCTCAGCCGGGGCGGCAGCGCCACGGACTATGCCCGAGGTGCCGTCAAGGCCGCTTGGCACGTCGATGGCACAGATGGGCAACCTGGCTGCCGTCAACGCTTCGACAAGCGCGAGCGCCTGCCCCCCGAGCGGCCGGGCAAGGCCGGCGCCGAAGATCGCGTCGACCACCAGTTCTGCGCCATCGAGACTTGCAAGATCGAAGGGCACAGTTTTGTCATGCCAGAGGGCGGCGGCATGAGCCGCCTCACCGGAAAGCTTTTCGCGCGTACCGAGCAGGGCCACTTTCACCGGCCACCCTGCCGCCTGGAGATGACGGGCGGCGACAAACCCGTCGCCGCCATTGTTGCCCGGCCCACACAAAACGGTGACCGGCCGCATCGGCCAGCGCCCTCCGATTGCGACCGCAACTGCCGCTCCGGCCGCCTCCATCATCGCAATACCGCTGACGCCCGCCGCTTTGGCGGCGCGGTCAGCCACGCCCATCTGGGCCGGCGTCAAGAGTGCAAGCCGATCGTGTTCCAAAGCATTTCGCGCGAGCGCGTCGGCGTCGTTCATGTTCGATTGGTTCCAAGATGCTGTGCCATCAATTGGAACATACGGAATATCTGGCTGCGGGAGCAGCTTCGGAAACCACTCAGACGGGTTTGACAATGATGAAGGGCCATTATCACCACCTCGGGCCCCGCCGGCGATCTCGGCCGATGCCCATGTCCGCCGCCACGCGCTCCTGTGAAAGGCGCTGGTCAGCGCGATCCGTACCGTCTCGCGCTTGAACTCGTCTGTATGCTTGATCGTCATCTCGTCGCGCACCTGTTGCGCGTGTTGCACCAGACGCGACGACCTGAGGCCAGCAATGGCGAAGGCTTGACGCAACTTGCCGGGGTGAATTGGCGCAGCCCTGCCTGGGTAGTTTCCGATGCTGCCAAACTGAAATGTTCGGGCGCAACTCAGCCTCAGACTTATCGCGATCGGCCTGTTCCGCCCGACTTGCCGCGAAACCATGGAGACGCACATGCCCGAAACATTCTTTCCGGAGAAATTTGCAGACAGCGCGGAGACGATACTTTTACCCGGCAGCCCGGCGCAGATCAATCCAGCCGACAGGTCGCCGACACGCGCCTATGGTGCCCTCGACACGAACGGTCCGATCGCGCCGATGACTATAGAGCGGCGCGCGCCATTGGCCGACGATGTCGCGATCGACATCCTTTATTGCGGCGTGTGCCATAGCGACATCCACATGGTCCGCGGCGAATGGGGCGAGCAGCTCTATCCGATGGTCCCGGGCCATGAATTTGTCGGGCGGGTGACCGCCGTGGGG
>JAYTHT010000595.1:0-2592 GCA_043732365.1 Novosphingobium sp.
CTGTCCCCCGATTTCAAGGCAGTATTCGGGCTGTCGGTTCGCGATGACCAGGGCCAGCCGGTGTGTACCAAAAACACGAATGTGGCACGCTGTGACTGGGTGCCGAACTGGACAACCCGCTATGAAATTCGTTTGTCGAACCCCGGGCGAATCACGTCAAATTACTACATAGTTATTGAATAAATTTTCGGTGTAGTACGTTCGCCCAATAAAATATTACATAGAAATATCATATATTTCATACCTGCGTGAATGCGCTGTTTATAAACTATGCCCTGTTGGCGGCTCTGTCACCAAAATGAAATGTGATCAGACGTTTGGCGAAAGCCATTTTTGGCAACGGCCAACATTACAGGCTTTGTAACTCGACGCTGCTGGTGTCGACGATCAAGTGTTGCCGCATGGGAGCGACAAACATGATCATGAGCCTGCGAAAATCTGCCTTTTTGGCCAGTGCGATTACCATCGCGCTGGTTGCGGCTGTTCCTGCCAGCGCGGCGCAAAACGATACCGCGCCGACAGCCAGGGCCATGCAGCTTGTTAACGGCGGCCATGCTGGTGAAGCGTTTGCGTTGCTGGCTCCGTTAGAGACCGCGCATGCCGGGGACGCTGAATTCGATTATGCGCTGGGCATTGCTGCGGTTGATAGCGGCCACCATGCAGAGGCGATCATCGCGTTACAGCGCGTGCTAGTGGTTCAACCGGGCAACTCCCAGGCGCGTGCCGAATTGGCGCGCGCTTATGCGATGGCTGGCGATATCGATACCGCGCGGCGTGAATTTGATACCGTGGCAGGCGATACGAGCATTCCGGATCCTGTGCGTCAGCGGTTCAACAGCCTGATCCGGGGCTTTGATCGCACGATCAAACCGGGCCAAAGCATCACCGGCTATGTCGAAGGCGGCGGCGGTTATGACAGCAATGTCAATGCGGCCACCAGCGCATCACAACTGGTCATCCCGGTATTTTCGTTTCTCGGCCCAGCCACTTTGTCGAGCGCGGCGCGTCAGCAGGGCGATGGGTTCGGCTCGGTCGAAGGCGGCGTCAGTGGCGAATATGGCTTCGATCGTCAGTCACGCGTGTTTGCCAGCGTGCTTGGATCGGGTCGGTTCAACGCCGCCCAGACCCAGCTCAATCAAGCATTGGGCAGTGCGACGGTCGGCTTTGCCCATACCGCCGCAAATCGTGATGTTGTCTCGCTGTCGCTGCAGACGCAGCAATTCTGGCTGGGCGGGGTGCGATATCGATCGGCGGTGGGGGCTGTGGCGCAATACACGCACCGGCTGCCGGGCGGGTCCAGTCTGTCGGCGCAATTGCAGGCGTTCGACGTGCGCTACCCGACCGACAGGGCGCGCGATGCCCACCGTTATGGCGCGGCGATCAATTATGCGGGCCGGGTACTCTATGTCGCCGTGCAAGGCGGGCACGAACAAACCACGCAAGCGGCATCCGACCATCTGACCAACGATTATGGCGGGGTTCGCGCCGCATTTGAAAAGCCGCTTACCAACAATTTTGCAGTGTTCGGTTCGGCTGGATTGGAATTGCGCCGTTATGCAGCCGCCGATCCTCTGTTTTTGATGCGGCGTCATGACGATCAATATGATCTTTCTGCGGGGGTACGTTTTCGTATCGCTCCGCATATTACCGCAGCACCGCAGGCCAGCTATACGCGCAATCGTAGCAATATCGTAATCTATGATTACGAGCGTATTGTGGGCAGCGCGTCAGTACGTTTTGATTTTTAGACCAATTCGTATTTATTGAATTTACTTGTTTGATCAAGGATTTATATCATGATTAAATCTGCTCGCTTTTCCTCGGTGTCGGGTCTGGCTTTGCTGGCGACGATGACTGCAGCCATTGCTTCATCCGCCAACGCTGCGCCACACATCTTGTATTCGGGTGGAAGCACGGCCGGGGTTCCCAAAGGCGATCTGGTGCCGGGCCAGAGCTATGCCGGCACCGGCACGCTAATCCAGATCAAGACCGACAGCGGCGCAACCGTGTCGCTGGCCGGAAACGTGGCCTTTGCTGTGGGCGCCGATGGCGTAATCCACGTAGAGCGCGGGTCGGTAACGATCGTGGGCGAAACGGCAATCCAGCTTGGCAGCGCGATTGTAACGGTATCATCTGGCGGGTCGGCAACATTCAATGTTGGCGCTGATGGCCTGAATGGTCGCGTGGTCGCGGGCAGCGTCGCGCTGACCGGCAACAGTGCCAGCGCCGATTTCAAAGCCGGCCAGTCGTTTATGGCAGTCCCAGGGGGTAGGCCACGCCTTGTTTTCGCAAGCACTGCGCAAGCTGTGCCTGGCAATCTGGCCGCCGCTGCGGCTTCGACCGATCCCCTTGTCGGCAGCGGAACGCGCCAGGGCGGCGCCCGGTTTGCCCAAAACCCCGCGCTGCCCGGCGTGCCGGGCGGCACGCCGGCGACGCTTGCTGCCAATCTGCTGCGCGGCACGACGCTGGGGCAGCTGTTCAACGCCGCATACACAACTGCGCTCGGTACGGTGGTGACGCCAACGCCAACGCCAACGCCAACGCCAACGCCAACGCCAACGCCAACGCCAACGCCAACGCCAACGCCAACGC
>JAYTHT010000596.1:0-2581 GCA_043732365.1 Novosphingobium sp.
CGCCGGGTCGAACATGAGGGCATCGCGTTTCACCACTTGCCGATCACACCTGAAAACAAGGCGGAGCAAGAGGCCGCGCTGTTTGCGATGATCGAGGACCAGCGCGTCGACCTGATTATCCTGGCGCGCTATATGCAGGTCCTGTCCGATGCGACGTGCCGCAAGCTGGAGGGGCGGGTGATCAATATCCACCATTCCTCGCTACCCGCATTCAAAGGCGCGATGCCCTATCACCGGGCGTGGGAACGCGGGGTAAAGCTGGTTGGCGCGACCGGGCACTATGTCACTGCCGACCTCGACGAAGGGCCGATCATCGCGCAGGATGTGTCGATGGTTGACCATGCCGACACGATCGATGACCTGATTGCGCAGGGTCAGGAAACCGAAAGCCGGGTGCTGACCCGCGCGGTCAAGGCGCATAGCGAACACCGCGTCATGCTGAACGGCAGCCGCACTGTGGTATTCAAATGAGCGAAGAACGCCTTTATGCCGATCTGGCATCGTGTGGCATCACGTGGACCATGCTGGAACACGAGGCGGTGTTTACGGTCGAGGACAGTGAGGCCATTCACGTCGCGCTGCCCGGCGCGCACACCAAGAACCTGTTTTTGAAAGACAGCGGCGGTACATTTTTCCTCGCCACGGTCGATCACGCGACGCGGGTCGATCTCAAGGCACTGGCCTCGGTGATTGGCGCTAAGAAATTGAGCTTTGGCAAAGCCGAGGACATGGTCGCGCTGATCGGCGTGACGCCGGGCGCGGTTACCCCGCTGGCGGCCATGAATGACGCTGATGGCCAGGTGCACGTGGTGCTCGACGCGCGACTGGCAGGCGCAGACGCGGTGCATGTCCACCCGTTGCGCAACACCGCGACCATCGGATTGAGCGGTGCGCAGCTTGTCCACGCGCTGACGCACTGGGGCCACGCGCCACAGGTCGTTGCGATCCCTGAACGCGTCTGAAAGGGCACCCCATGATTTCCGGCGTTTTTGATCTTTTCAAGCTCGGCATCGGCCCATCGAGTTCGCACACTGTCGGGCCCATGGTGGCGGCGCGGCGCTTTGGCGAACGGTTGCGCGAACGGGGCCTGATCGATGCGGTCGCGCACCTCGAAGTCGCGCTGTATGGCTCGCTGGCGTTGACTGGCAAAGGCCATGCCACCGATAGCGCGCTGATCCTGGGGCTGGCGGGCGAAGTGCCCGCGACTGTCGATCCCGACCGCGTGCCGGTGATCGTTGCCGGGGTGCGCGATACGGGGCGGATCATGCTGATGGGCGAACGCGATGTCGCCTTTGTGCCAGCCACCGACATCCATTTCTATCAGCGCGAGCGCAAACCGTTTCATAGCAATGCCATGGCGATGATCGCGTATGACGCGACGGGCGCGGTGATCGAAGAACGGTTCTATTATTCGATCGGCGGCGGGTTTGTGCTCGATGAGGATGAGGCGCTGGGCAATATGCGCGATGGCGATCTGGGACCCGTATTGCCTTATGAATTCGTCTCTGGCGATGAACTGCTCGAAATCGGCGCGCGCGAAAATCTCAGCTTTGCCGATATCATGCTGGCCAACGAATTGGCGCGCCAGCCCTTGGCCGAAGTCGAGGCCGGGCTCGACAAAATTGCCGCCGCGATGTCGCAATGCATCGATCGCGGGTGTCGCAACGAAGGCGTTTTGCCGGGCGGCCTGAAAGTGCAACGCCGTGCCGCTTCCCTGGCGCGCGAACTGGCGGTGCAGCAACAGACGACGCTGGGCGATCCGCTGGCGGTGCTCGACTGGATCAACATCTGGGCGATGGCAGTGAACGAGGAAAACGCCGCAGGCGGCAGTGTCGTGACGGCGCCGACCAATGGCGCGGCGGGGATTATCCCGGCGGTGCTGCGCTATTACATCCGCTGTTATCGCGGCACGCGCGCGGACACGCGCACGTTTTTGCTGACGGCGGCGGCGATCGGCGCGTTATACAAACGCAATGCCTCGATCTCGGGCGCCGAAGTCGGGTGTCAGGGCGAAGTCGGGGTGGCGTGTTCGATGGCGGCGGCGGGCCTGACGGCGGTGCTGGGCGGCAATATCGGCCAGGTTGAAAACGCGGCCGAAATCGCGATGGAACACAATCTGGGCCTGACCTGCGATCCGGTCGGCGGGCTGGTGCAAATCCCGTGTATCGAACGCAATGCGATGGGCGCAGTCAAGGCGATCGATGCCTCGCGCCTGGCCATGCTGGGCGATGGCACACATATGGTCAGCCTGGACAAAGTCATCGAAACGATGCGCCAGACCGGGTACGACATGCGTGACAAATACAAGGAAACGTCGCAAGGCGGCCTCGCGGTGAATGTTGTCGAATGCTGACCTCGCGGTCAGGGTTGTCGAATGCTGACCTCACGGTCAGGGTTGTCGAATGCCGACCTCGCGGTCAGGGTTGTCGAATGCCGACCTCGCGGTCAGGGTTGTCGAATGCTGAATTAAAGGGATTGGTCTGATGAAAGCGCTGGTCACGGTAAAGCGTGTGATCGACTACAACGTGAAACCGCGGGTAAAGGCGGATGGCACGGGAGTTGACCTTGCGAATGTCAAAAT
>JAYTHT010000597.1:0-8669 GCA_043732365.1 Novosphingobium sp.
CTGGCCGATTACACAGCCCGGTTTGATTGGTTTACGCCCGAGAGCGATGCCGATTGGCGCATCGATGCCGCGACCTGCCGCGACGCCTATGATGCGCTGACCCCCGATTTGCGCGCCGCGCTCGAATTGGCGGCGCAGCGCATTCGCGATTACCACACCGCGCAATTGCCCGAAAACCGGGACTATACCGATGATCAGGGCATTCGCCTCGGCGCGATCTGGCGCGGGGTTGATGCCGCCGGGCTGTATGTCCCGGGCGGACGCGCAGCTTATCCCTCATCGCTGCTGATGAACGCGATCCCGGCCAAAGTGGCGGGTGTCGAACGGCTGGTCATCGCGACGCCCACGCCGGGGGGTGAGATCAATCCGCTGGTGCTCGCTGCCGCGCATCTGGCCGGAGTCGATGAAATCTGGCGCATGGGCGGGGCGCAGGCGATCGCCGCGCTGGCCTATGGCACCGATCGCATCCGCCCGGTTGACGTGATTACCGGCCCGGGCAATGCCTGGGTGGCAGAGGCAAAACGTCAACTGTTTGGCGTGGTCGGCATCGATATGGTCGCAGGGCCCTCCGAAATCCTGGTGATCGCCGATGCGAAGAACAATCCGCAATGGATCGCCGCCGATTTGTTGAGCCAGGCCGAGCACGACCCGACTTCGCAATCGATCCTGATCACCGACAATGCCGCGTTTGCCGACGCGGTGATTGCCGCGATCGAGACCGAAATCATGCTGTTGCCAAAGGCGCAGATCGCGCGCGCCAGTTGGGACCGCCATGGCACGGTGATCGTCACCGCATCGCTGGACGAAGCGCCCGCATTGGCCAACCGCATCGCCGCCGAACATGTCGAAATCGCGACCGACGATCCCGAAGCGCTGTTTGCGCAAATCCGCCACGCCGGTTCTGTATTTCTGGGCCGCAATTCGCCGGAAGCGATCGGGGATTATGTCGCCGGGCCCAACCATGTGCTGCCAACCGGGCGTCGCGCGCGGTTTTCGTCCGGACTGTCGGTGCTCGATTTTATGAAACGCACTTCGTTCATCGCGGTCAGCGAGGCGGGCATGCACGCCGTCGGCCCCGCCGCGATCGAACTCGCCAATGCCGAAGGGCTAACCGCGCACGCGCGATCGATCGAATTGAGATTGGGAATATGAGCCGCATTGAAGCCAAAGCCCGCTCGGCCGCGCGTCTGGCCGCCGTTCAGGCGCTGTATCAGCTCGACATGGAAACGCCCAAATTGACCGTGCTGCTCGACGAATTCCACCGGCATCGGTTGGGCGCAGAGATCGAAGATGTCGAATACCTGGAAGCCGACGTCGCGTTTTTCGACGACATCGTGCGCGGTGTCGCCGCGCGCAAGGACGAAGTCGACGCGGTGCTGACCGTACGGCTCGCTGCCGGCTGGTCGATCGCGCGGCTGGACAAGACGATGCTGCAGATCCTGCGCGCGGGCACCTGGGAATTGCTGGCCCGCGCCGACATCGGCGTCGGCACGGTCATCAACGAATACCTCGACGTAACCCACGCGTTCTTCGACGCGCGTGAAGCGAAATTCGTCAATGGCCTGCTCGACGCGGTCGCCAAAGACGTCCGTTGAACCTATCGCATCGATGAAGTAAGGGCTCCGGCGGGCAAGGGTCACAACCCTTGTATCCCATTATCTGGCGCGGCATCCTGGATCGGGCGCTCTGCCGCAAAGCGGCTGATGTCTCCCGACGTTAGGTCGATGCGGGCCGTATCCTGCGCACACCAACGCCGACGAACCCGGGATGCAAGGACATAGCGCTTGCTCGCCGCAGGCACACTGTTTCAAGTCTATCGCTGCACGCTTTATAACCGCGCGGCGTGCCAGCGGATGTGGTCTTCCATGAATGTCGAGATGAAATTGTAGCTGTGGTCGTAACCCGGTTGCATCCGCAAAGTCAGCGCGATGCCTGCCTTGTCCGCCGCCGCGCGCAACAATTCAGGCTGCAACTGTTCGGCCAGGAAATTGTCTGCCTCGCCCTGATCGACCAGAATATCGCCCGCCGGGCGGTGGCCGTCTTCGATCAGCGCAACCGCATCATGCGCGCGCCATGCCGCGCGATCATCGCCAAGGTATCCGGCCAGCGCCTTGTGACCCCAAGGCACCTGGCCCGGTGCCACGATCGGCGCAAAGGCCGACAGCGAATGAAACCGGTCGGGATACGTCAGCCCCAGCGTGAGCGCGCCATGGCCCCCCATCGAATGCCCGGTGATGCCGGCGCGCGTCGGATCGATCGGGAAATTCGCCGCGATCAGCGCGGGCAGTTCGTCGGCAATGTAGTCCCACATGCGGTAATGGCGCGAAAATTGGGGCGTCGTCGCGTTGACATAGAACCCGGCGCCGAGCCCGAAATCATATGCTCCGCCCTCATCGTCGGCGACACCTTCACCGCGCGGCGAGGTATCGGGCGCCACCAGAACAATGCCCAGTTCGGCGCAGGCGCGGCGATATTCGCCTTTGTCGGTGACATTGGCATACGTGCACGTCAGACCGGACAGATAATACAGCACCGGCAGTTTGGCCCCGCCAGCCGCCTGGGGCGGAACGAACACCGAAAAAGTCATGCTGGTTGCAGTGGCGCTTGATGCATGGCGATATATGCCCAGCGTTCCGCCATGCGCCTTTGAAGTCTGAACGGTTTCCACGAAAATTCCTAACAGCTGCGATTTGGCTGCCAGCGGTGCGGCAGGATGCGCGATCGGTCAATCCCGCACCCTGCCCCGTTAACGCATCATCACAAAATCTGTTGGATCGGGATTAACCCCTGCCTTAACCAACGTAGTGCAGTGCGCACAGCTTGTTGCCGCTCGGATCTTTCAGGTACGCCAAGTAATATGGAGTACCTTCACGCGGCCCGGGCGAATCTTCGATCGCGGTGCCGCCATTGGCCTTGCCCGCTTCCCACCAGGCATTGGCCTGATCAGGCGTCATGGCAAAGCCGATCGTGCCGCCATTGGCGCCGCATGCCGGTTCGCCATTGATCGGCGAGGTCACCAGGAACATCGCACCATTGTGCTGGTAAACCAGCCGCCCATGGGGATCGAGCACGCCGGCATTGCCGCCAAATGCCGTAAATGTCGCGTCGTAGAAAGTTTTCGCGGCGTCGATGTCGTTCGCCCCGATCATCACATGACTAAACATGGTATTCTCTCCCTTACCAAGTGTTCCACACGTTTGCCCGTTGTGACACACGCAGGTCAAGGCCATCTACACGCCTGCCCTTTTGGCCAAAATGCACGCCGACAGCTTGACGATAATAAGCATCGCTATTATCATTACCGCATGTCGAGCAATGTGGCTTTTCTGGCGACCGATGTCGGGCGACTGTTTCGCAAGCGGTTCAATGTCGCCGCGCGTCAATTGGGTGTGACCGGGGCGCAATGGCGCATGCTCGCCGCGATCCGCCGTACCCCCGGAATCAACCAGGGCGCCATCGCCGCCTGGCTGGAGGTCGAGGCGATCACCGCCGGACGCATGGTCGACCGGCTGGAAAAGGCCGGCCTGGTCGAACGCCGCGACGATCCCTGTGACCGGCGAACCTGGCGCCTGTTCCTGACTGAACAGGCCGATCAGCATATGAACCACCTGAGCGAATTTGCCGACGTCGTATTTGCCGAAGCGCTGGTTGGGTTCAGCGACGCCGAACACGTCACTTTGCTGTCGTTGCTCGACCGTGTCCGCGCCAATTTGTCAGAAAATATTCCCGAAGTTTTGGCGCCCGCTTCAGAAACGATAGAAAGCATGTCGCATGGCTGAAGCCGATTCGTTCAGAATCGATCAGGCCGCAACCTCGCCCGAAATCGTGGCGGTGATCGGGGCTGGCGTGGCGCGCGACCCCGCTCTGCGCGCCCGGACGCGGCGCTGGCGTCCGCTATTGATGATTGCCGGGCCGCTGGTGCTGATCGCCGGGGGGCTATGGTACTGGTTTGGCCATCCGGGTGAAATCGACACCGACAATGCCAATGTGAAACAGGATATCGTGTCGGTCGCGGCGGAAATCTCCGGGCAAGTGACATCGGTGCGGGTCCATGAAAACCAGCATGTTCATGCCGGCGACATTCTGTTCACAATCAATCCGGCCAATTTCGAAGCCTCGGTCGAACAGGCCGATGCGCAAGTCGCCACCGCGCAGGCGCGTATCACCGCGTTGCAAGCCGATGTCCACGCCAACACCGTCGACATCGCCAGCGCGCGCGACGATCTGTCGCTGGCGCAGGCCAATTACGACCGTGGCAAACAATTAATGGACCGCGGATTCAACACCCGCGCCAGCATGGACGAAGCCCAACACGCAGTGGCCACCGCGCGCGACAAAGTTGCCTCGTTGCAAGCGGCGGCAGAGCGTGCGCAGGCCCAGCTTGCCACGGGCAACCAGGTGCCGGGGCAGAACCCGGGCGTCGCCGCCGCACGCGCATCCCGGTCCCGCGCCGCGCTCGACCTGGCACGCACCGTCGTGCGCGCGCCCGCCGATGGCATCGCGACGCAAGTCACCCGGTTGCAGATCGGGCAAATGGCCTTTCCCGGCGTGCCGATGGCCTCTGTGGTCAAGGACGACGGCACGCGGATCGAGGCCAATTTCAAGGAAACCGACCTTGGCCATATCCACCCCGGCCAGCGCGCCGACGTGTCGATCGATGCCTACCCCGGACTGGTGTTAAAGGGCCATGTCGATTCGATAGGGGCCGGCACCGGCGCCGAATTTTCGGTGCTGCCCGCTCAGAACGCGACCGGCAACTGGGTCAAAGTGGTGCAGCGCGTGCCGGTGCGGATCGCGATCGATACACCCACCGATCGCCCCTTGATTGCCGGGCTCAGCGCGTCGGTCACCGTGTTCACCGGCAAGAACTGACCCCGCGATGACCCCGTCCGATATCCCTCCGATGATCAGCCGCAACCGCCCGCTGCTGCTGGCCGGGGTGATGGCGGCGATGATCATGCAGACGCTGGACACGACGATTGCCAATGTCGCGCTGCCAAAGATGTCCGCCGCGCTCGGCGCGACGCGCGACACGATCACCTGGGTGCTGACCAGTTATGTGCTCGCCTCTGCGGTGGTCCTGCCGCTGGCCGGATGGCTGGTCGATCGGATTGGCATCCGTCGTCTGTTGCTGGGATCGGTGACGCTGTTCACCGCGGCATCGATGCTGTGCGGTGTTGCGCAAAGCCTTGATCAGATGGTGCTGTTTCGCGTGTTGCAGGGGCTGGCCGGCGCGTTTCTCGCGCCCTTGGCCCAGACCGTGATTCTGGATTCCAGCACCGCGGCGGAACGGCCCAAGATGATGGCGCTCTATACCCAGGGGGTCATGCTTGGGCCGATTTCCGGACCGATCATCGGCGGGTATATGACCGACAATTTCAACTGGCGCTGGGTGTTTTACGTCAACTTGCCGGTCGGAATCGGCTGCCTCGTATTGCTGGCGCTGTTTCTGCCCGATACGCCGCGCCGCGAACGGCGGATCGACATGTTTGGCTGGGTGCTGGTCGCGATCGCGGTATCAGGGTTGCAACTCGTGCTCGATCGCGGGGCAGACCGCGACTGGTTTTCATCCGGCGAGATCGTGATCGAGGCGATCATCGCCGCGTCGTGCCTGTGGATGGCAGTCATACATCTGTCGACGGCCAAAACGCCGCTGTTTCCGTCCGCAATGCTGGCCGACCGGAATTTCACGATCGGGCTGATATTTGCCGCGCTGATGGGGCTGGTGATCATGTCGGTCATGGCGCTGTTGCCGGGGCTGATGCAGCAGATTTATGGCTACAGCGCGTTGCAATCGGGTGTGTTGCTGGCGCCGCGCGGGTTCGGCATGCTGATTTCGATCACGGTGTTCGGCCGCATGATGACGCGGATCGATCCGCGCCTGTTGCTGGCGCTGGGGCTTGTCCTGATGGCGCTGTCGCTGTGGATGATGGCGCACTGGTCTGTCGACATGCCGCGGTTCCCGATCATCGCGAGCGGCATCTTGCAGGGCGTGGGCCTCAGCTTTTCATTCATGCCGGTCAACCTGATTTCGTTCGCCACGCTGGCCCCGTACATGCGCACCGACGCATCGGGTTTGAGCAACCTGACCAAAAATATCGGATCGTCGGTGGGCATCGCCGTCGCATCGGTCCTGCTGTCGCGCAATATGCAGATCAACCACGCCGAACTGGGCGCGCATATCACGCCGATGCTGCTGCCTTTTACAGGCGATACGAATTCGGTGTTTGCCCCGATCACCACGATGGCGCTGGGCGTGGCCGACGCCATGGTCAACCAGCAAGCCGCCATGATCGCCTACCTCGACGATTTCCTGCTGATGAGCATCGCCTGCCTTGCCGCGATCCCCCTGCTCCTGCTAGTCAAAACCGGCGCCCGCCCCACCGCCCAGAGCGCCGCAGCGGCAGCGGCCGAAGGCGCACATTGAGGAAAGAAACCATGGAAGCACTGGCGGCCGGAAACCTTGCGGTCATAACGGGGGCGGCGGGCGGCATCGGCCTTGCGGTTGCCAGGCGTCTGATCGGTCAGGGGCTGCGCGTATGCCTCGTCGATCGCGCCGATGCGGTAAAAGCGCGCGCCGCCGAACTCGGCGACCTGGCGACCGGCTTTGTGATCGATGTCAGCGATCGCGCGGCCATGGCCGCGTTGGCCGGGCAGGTCGCGGCGCGATTGGGGCCGGTGTCTTTCCTGATGAATAATGCCGCAATCGCAGGCGGCGCCGATGCGCTATCCGGCCCTGCGATCTGGGATCAGGTGATCGGCATCAACCTGATGGGCGTCGTCCACGGCGTACAGGGCTTTGTGCCCGCCATGATCGAAAGCGGTCTGCCCGGGATTGTCGTTAACACGGGATCAAAGCAGGGCATCACACAGCCGCCTGGCAACACCGCCTACAATGTAGCCAAATCCGGCGTGAAAGCTTTGACAGAGGGGCTGGCCCACACGCTTCTGGAACAAACCGGCGACCGCATCACCGCCCATTTGCTGATCCCCGGCTTCACGTTTACCGGCATGACTGGGCGCACCGGCATGACTGGAGGCACCGGCATGACTGGAGGCACCGGCATGACTGAAGGCACCGGCATGACGCGCAATGGTGGTGAAAAGCCAGCCGCAGCGTGGAGCGCCGACCAGGTTGCCGATTTTCTGTTTGAAAAGGCGGCGGCGGGCGACTTTTATATCCTGTGCCCCGACAATTCCGTCACCCGCGCGACCGACGAAAAGCGGATGGCGTGGGCCATGGGCGACATCATCGAAAACCGCCCCGCGCTGTCGCGCTGGCATCCGCGCTTCAAGGACGCCTTCGCAGCCTACATGGATGAGTGACGCATAGCGATTTAGGACCACAGGATCGTTGCCGGCGACGAATTGGTCTTGTTTTCATAAGCTGGTGCCATTTTGGGGGTCGCCAAGTTCGCCACATGCACGCTCCCCGGCATAACGTTCGGAATCGATCAATCGGAGGTTTCCCTTGACCCTTCTCCCCCTCATGTGTCATCCGCCGGGCGAATACATGGCGTAGCTGCAAATTCCGCTGAAAAAATGGAGGCAGAATTAGCTAAGCGCTTGAAATGCGGGTGTAGCTCAATGGTAGAGCAGAAGCTTCCCAAGCTTACGACGAGGGTTCGATTCCCTTCACCCGCTCCATTCCTCAGTCCTAAATCGTCGTCATTGGTCTAGTAAAGTGTCGGAATTCCGCGTATTATGGGCTTGAAACCGTCCAATCCAGTCCACACCAATCCACATTAATCCAGTGAGATTCGGGGGTCACCTAGGGGGTTTCGGAAAAACCCTCGTTTGGAGTGACCCCCAAATGGCCCTTACCGATACTGCGATCAAAACCGCCAAGCCTAAACCAACGCAATACAAGCTCCATGATGAAAAGGGCTTGTTGCTGATTGTCCGCCCCTCGGGTGGCAAACTGTGGCGACTCAAATATCGTTTTAGCGGCAGAGAGTTGCAACTTTCGCTCGGAACGTACCCCGATGTCAGCCTGAAAGCGGCACGCGAAGGACGCGATACCGCGCGCAAGCTTCTTGCCGATGGCAAAGACCCTAGTGCGGAGAAAAAGCGCGAGGCCGCTGTCGCAGCCATCAGCGCGGGCAACACCTTCTTTGTCGTCGCCGAAGAATTGATCAGGAAGCGTGAACGCGAAGGTAAGGCGGCGGCAACCGTGGCAAAGGACCGATGGCAACTGTCCCGCCTTACGAAGCTGCACACACGCCCCATCGCGGAGGTGGAGGCCTACGAGGTCTTGGCCGAACTCAGAAAGCTTGAGGCTCGGGGTAACCATGAAGCAGCCAGACAGGTCCGCTCGTTTGCTAGCCGGGTATTCCGCTATGGTGTTGCGACTACTCGGGCGAAGCGCGACGTGGCGGCAGATTTAATCGGTGCCCTGACCTCGCCCAAGGTGAAACATCATGCCGCGATTATCGACCCGATCGAGGTCGGTGCGCTGCTACGCGCAATCAACGGATATGACGGGCAGCCGTCCACCTATCATGCCCTTCAACTTGCGCCCCATGTGTTTACTCGCCCAGGCGAGCTGCGCCAGGCGGAATGGTCGGAGGTCAATCTTGACGCCGCGACTTGGGCAATCCCCGCCAGCCGGACGAAAATGCGCAAGGAACATGTGGTGCCGCTCAGCCGACAGGCGCTTGCAATCCTGC
>JAYTHT010000598.1:0-2575 GCA_043732365.1 Novosphingobium sp.
ACCGCGCGCCCGCGCTCCAGCGCCTGCGCCGCGTTGACCGCCAGCGTTGTGTCGATCCCCGCCGCGCCAAGCCCATCGACGATATGCGCGGCAATCACCGGATCGTCCTCTACCACCAGACAATGCACTGTCGTTCTCCGCAATTGCAACGAGCCGATTACGACAGTTGCAAGACGGGGATATTACAAGTGCGGGCCCAGAATGATGTCTGCGGCCGCATTCAGATCGGCAACGACCGGCACACCCGCCGCAATCCCGTCTGCCGCAGCACCGGCGCCATGCCCGGTGGTGACCAGAATACCCTGCCCGCCAAACGCCTGTGCCATTCCAGCATCTGACATCTTGTCGCCGATGACCCAAGCGCCGGCGATGCTGAACCCCAGCGCATGCTGTGCGGCCAGCGCCAGCCCCGGCGCGGGTTTGCGGCAATCGCAAGCGTCGGTGTCGCCATGCGGGCAGATGTACCAGCCAGCGATCGGCACGCCCGCCTCGGCCAGCAAGTCCGCCACGCGCGCATTGACCCGCTCTGCCGCCGACAGATCGAAATAACCACGCGCGATGCCCGACTGGTTGGTCAGCACCACCAGCACATAACCCGCCGCGACCAGCCGTGACAGCCCGGCGACCGCACCGTGTTCAAGCTCGACCAGCGCGGGATCGGACAAATATTCGCGTTCGACAATGATCGTGCCATCGCGATCGAGGAACACGATCCCGGCCGCAGATGTCAGCGGGCCGGATGACATCAGTTCAGCATCTCGTGAACCGTGGCGACCACCCGATCGACCGTGATCGCGCCCGTCCCGGCCATCTCGTGAATCACCCGGTGGCGCGCGCCATAAGGATGCCACTGGCGAGGCCGGTTGAAATTGCCAAACAGCCCAAGCACTTGGGTCCCGCCCGCCGAGGCCAGATGCAACGGCCCGCTGTCATGCCCGATAAACAGCGCCGCGCCGCCGCCGCCCGATCTGCCTAGCGCCGCGCCCGATTCGCGCGGCGACAACTGCCCGCACAGATTGGCGACCGGCCCCGGCCAGCGGCCAAGCACCGCGCCAGACCGATCGAAATCGTCCTGCGCACCGACCGCGACCAGGCCCAGTTCGCTATAAGTTTGCGCCAGCCGATCGATCAGCGCCTGCCAATTGGCATCACCCCAATCTTTTGACGCATCCTTGCCGCCCATGTTGATACCCAGGAACGCGCGGCCAGCCAGCGGTGCCAGTGCGGCGGCAGCACGGGCGCGCTCGTCGGCGGTAAAGCGCAAATCCCAATTGGCGGCATCGTTCAGGTCGATCGGCCCCAGCGCCGACATGGCGCGCGCCAGGCGTTCAGCCTCTGGCTCCAGCCCGTCTGCCGTTTCGCGACAGGCCTGCACATCAGCGGCCAACGGCACGCCGATGATCGTGCCGAGCCCGCATAGCCGGAAAAACAGCAGATCGCGCAAAGTCGACCGGCGCCCGCGCGGCGCGGCGAGGTAGATCAGCGTACGTGCGCCGGTGGCGCGGATCGTGCGGCGCAGATCCCACAACCGGCGCAACGATCGCGACCCGGCCGGATAATCGATTGCCCCGTCGATAAGCCCGCCCGGGCCCAGAATGACCTGGAGCGCGGCGGCCTTGGCCGACACCGGGATGTTGGTCACCGCAATCTTGCGCGCGCCAGGAAATGCGCGCTCGATCGCGTGAAAGCACGGCAGTGCCACGACCGTATCGCCCAGACTGCCCAGCCGGTAGATCAAAATCGGCGCATCGCTCACCGATACTGATCCTCACGCGCCATGTATTGCGCCACATAGTCGCCGACGCCATCCTCCAGCGAAGCGAAGGGCGCATTCAGGCCCGCTTGCTGCAGTTTCGTCATGTCGGCCTGGGTAAAGTATTGATAGCGATCGCGAATAGCCTCTGGCATGTCGATGAATTCGACTTTGGCCTCGGCATTCATCACCCGGCCCAAGGCTTTGGCAATATCGAGGAATGACCGCGCCGCGCCCGACCCGACATTGAAAATGCCGCTCGTCTTCGGGTTTTCAAGCAGCCAGGTCACCGCGCGCGTGCAATCCTTCACATAGACGAAGTCGCGCCGCTGTTCGCCGTCGGCGATGCCATCGCGATACGATTTGAACAACCGCACAGTGCCCCCGGCGCGGATCTGCGAAAACAGTTTGCAGGCGACCGACATCTGGTCGTCCTTGTGGTATTCGTTGGGGCCATACACGTTGAAGAATTTCAGCCCGGCCCATTGCGGCGGGGTGGGTTTGCCATCGGCGATGCGGCGGGCAAAAATCACGTCGGTCGCCTGCTTGCTCCAACCATAGGCATTGAGCGGGCGCAGTTTCATCAGCGCAGCCAGGTCATCGGCGTCGGTAAACCCGGTTTCGATCCCGCCATACGTCGCAGCCGACGAGGCATAAACGAACGGCACCTGATGCAGCGCGCACCAATCCCACAGCCGCACGGTGAAATTGATGTTGTTTTCAAACAATTTGTCGACATCGCGCTCGGTCGTCGCAGAAATCGCGCCCATGTGAATCACCGTGGTCACGTCGCCGGCGTTGGCGTCCAGCCACGCGGCCAGG
>JAYTHT010000599.1:0-8657 GCA_043732365.1 Novosphingobium sp.
CGATATCGACGGTTTGGGCCAATGCGGCCGGGCTGTCGGCAGGTGTGGCCCCGCGTGCGACAAATTCGGCAACCAGTGTGGGATTGAGATCGCGGACGACGACATCGTGGCCGTTACGCAACAGGCTGCCGGCCAGTTTGCCGCCGACATTGCCCAGCCCGATAAACCCGATGCGCATCCATGAACCCCTTACCTGTCAGCGAACCGGTTTGCGGTGGACCGTGCTATGCAACAACTGAATTTAATCGGGCGATCGGTCAGATTTCCTGTTGTAGCCGGTGCCCCTGCTTAAGCCGGCGCATCAACGCCTGGTGGGCGTGGGCAATGCGCGGTTGGCGCAGCGCGGCTGGCGCCCACACCATGAAATACGAATTGATTGTCGGCGCCACCGGTGCGGGGATTTCGACCAGGTCGCCGCGCGCCAATTCGCCGGCGCATAGATATCTGGGCAGGACCGACCAGCCAAATCCGACGCCCAGCAACGCACGCAGCCCGCGCAGATCGGGCGCAATCAGCGCGGGGCTGACCGGCAGGCGGAACAGGCGATTGGTTTCAAGCCATTCGTCGATCAGCGGCAGTTCGATGTGATAGGCCAGCACTGGTTCGGCCGACAACGCATCGGCCAGATCGCGCGCGGCCGCAATCCGTACCGCGACCACGGGCGCGGCGACCGCGATCATCGGCTCGCGATGGACCAATTCGCTGCGCAGCCGCCGGTCGGTAACCGCAAATCCGGACAAGCCCAGATCGCAATGACGATCAACCAGCGCGGGGACCAAACTTTCGCGATCGGCCGTGTGCAGCCGCACGCGCATCCCGGTTTCCAATAGCGGCACGAGCAGCGGCGCGACCACTTCCGACAGGAAATCGGCATGGCCGATAATGCGCACCGTGCCCGCCATTTCGGCGGAACGCGCGCGTGCCGTGGACAGCGCAGCTTCGGCCAGGTCGAGCCGGTCGCCGATATTCAGCGCCAATTCGTCCGCCGCCGCAGTCGGATCGACACCGTGGGCGTGGCGTTCAAACAACTGGTGCCCGATCGCATTTTCCAGGCTGGCGATATGTTGCGACACCGCCGGCTGGGTCAGTGAAAGCGCACGCGCGGCCCCGCTGATCGACCGTTGCCGATAGACTTCGATAAATGTGCGCAACCGGTTGAGCATAATTGGGGTATAAAATTATTTATGGCTGGGGTCCAGTTCGCTTGTGAGGTCAATCGGCCAAGCCCGGGTTACGGGCACACGCGAAGCCTTACACCGGGATAGCCCGGGCCAATCGTCACTACCCCCTCCCTGGGGACGGCCTGTGCTGCGGCGAGGCATCGCAACCTGCCCCTTTACCCAGCGATGCCCCGCCGCCCAATTTTCGCCGCCCGATAAACACTGTGTCCCGCGCTTGCCCGGCAGGTTACGCGGGTGCCGGTGTTGTGGCATATCGTTGTGCCGGATGCCGAAAGGGGGCGCATGACCAGATGGGTTCCGACATGGTGGCCTGCGCTGTTGTATTCGGCCAAGACTGCGGTGGCCGCGCTCGCGGCGCTGGGCATTGCCATGCTCGATGGGCAGGCGATGCCGTTCTGGGCAATGACCACGGTGTTTATCGTGTCCAACCCGGTTGCAGCGGCCACACGGTCAAAGGCGGTTTTTCGCGCGCTGGGCACGATCATCGGCGCGGCGGTCGCGGTCGCGCTTGTGCCGCTGCTGGTCGAATGGCCGCTGATGCTCAGCCTGGCGCTGGCGTTGTGGGTCGGCGGGTGCCTCGCCATATCGCTGCTCGACCGATCCCCGCGCGCCTATGTGCTGATGCTGGCGGGCTATACCGCGACGATCATCGGCTTTCCTTCGGTCAACCGGCCCGAAGCGATTTTTGACGTGGCGAGCGCGCGCGTGACCGAGATCCTGTTGGGGATCACATGTGCCACCGTGGTCCACAGCCTGATTTTTCCGCAATCGCTGGGCAGTCGGCTGGGGCCTCGGCTGGAAACGTGGCTGACCAATGCCGAAACCTGGCTATCGGATATTATCGATGCCGGGGCGGACCCGCGCCTGGGCGCGGAATTCGAGTTGGACCGGCGCAGACTGGCGGTCGACGCCGTCGATTGCGTGCTGCTGGCCACCCACGTGCCATATGATACGTCGCATTGGCGCGAGGCCAATCGCACTGTGCAGGCGTTGCTGTATCGGATGTTGCTGCTGCTGCCGGTGCTGTCGGGCCTGGCCGATCGCAGGCGCGGGCTTGGCGATGACACTGCTTTGGCGCCTGCGCTTGCCAACGCGCGCATATGGCTTGCGAACGGAGCGCAAGCGGCAGAGCAACCCGATTACCTGGCCGGCGCAACGCCTGCGACGCAATGGCCGGACCTGCTGCGCGAAAGTTTCCTGGTGCGATTGGGGCAGGCATCGACTGTGCTGGGTGAGGCGCGGCAACTGCTCGCCCGGCTGGATGATCCGCGGCGCGCGCTGCCGCCTGCACTGGCGGGGGAACGCGTGCAATTGCGGCTGACCAATGATCCCGCACTGGCGCTGTTGTCGGGGTTTTCGGCCTCGCTGGCGATCCTGCTGGTGACCGCGTTCTGGATATTGAGCGGATGGCCCGATGGCGCGGGTGCGGCGGTGATGACCGGGGTGTTCTGCTGTCTGTTTGCGGCGATGGACAATCCGGTGCCGATGATCCTGGCATTTGGTGTGGCGATCACTTCGGCGATCCCGGTTGCGGGGGTTTATCTGTTTGGTGTGCTGCCCCGGGTCGATGGGTTTGTGGAGCTGTGCCTGGTGCTGTTGCCGCCCATGCTGGGGGTCGGCATGTTCCTGCTGCATCCGCGCTATGGCCTGCTGGCCACGGCGTTTGCGATGGGGTTTTTCAGCGCGCTGGCGCTGCAACAGGAATACAGCGCCGATCTGGAACGCTTTATCAACGGCAACGTCGGTCAAGTGCTGGCGATCCTGGCCGCAGCCGGGGTGTCCGCCGCGTTGCGCAGCACCGCAACCGATTCAGCGATTGCGCGGCTGGCGCGGCGCCAGCACGCCGATCTGGCGCGCCTGGCGGGCGCGAATACGCCGGCCGACCCGGCGCAAGTGCTCAGCCGGGCCAGTGACCATCTTTCGCTGATCACGCAGCGGCTGGGGACGGGTGACGAACGCGCAGTGATGGGGCTGAGCGAAGTGCGCATTGCCGTCAATATCGCGCAAATCCAGCAATTGCGCGCGGTCGGTGATCGTCGTTTGCGGGTCGCCTGTACACGGTTGTTGCAGGCCACATCGCGTTATTTCGCGCGCAGCATCCCGGGCGCGGGGCCGCCGCTGGCGTTGCTGGTGCATATCGATCGGGCTTTGCGCGCTACGCTGGGTACCGAACCGCCCCGCGCGGGCCATGCGGGTGAACTGATTGGCAGCGATCCAGCGACGGGCCGCGCCGCGCTGGTTGCGTTTCGCCGCAATCTGTTTCCCGATGCGCCTGATTTTGAGCCTATCAGGGTGTCAGGAGCGCCATTTGGAGCAGCAGGAGGCGTCCTATGATCCAGGAATATGCCATCAATGGGGTATTTATCGCTGCGGCCCCGCTGACCGCGCTGCTTGCGCTCGCGATCGCGTTTTTGTTGCACCGTGGGCTGATTGCGCTGCGGTTCTATCGCTGGGTCTGGCACCCGGTGCTGTTTGATACTGCGATGTTCGTGCTGGTGTGGGCATTGATCACGTTTCATCCTTTGCCGTTACCCCAGGGATTGCTGCCATGACCGCCTTTCGCCGCCTTTCGCTGTCATCCCCGGTTGTCGTGCAAGTGATCCGGGTCGGAGTGACGTGTGTGATCGTCGTTCTGGCGGTCATGGCCGGATGGCGGTTGTGGACGCATTACGAGGCCGATCCATGGACTCGCGATGGCCGGGTGCGCGCCGACGCGGTGCAGGTCGCGCCTGATGTCTCGGGGCTGGTGACCGCGGTGTTCGTCGGCAATGACGCGGTCGTGCATCGCGGCCAGGTGCTGTTTGAAATCGATCGGCGGCGTTATCAGATCGCACTGTTGCAGGCGCAAGCAAGCCTGACGCAAGCCGAGGTTGCGCAGACCCGCACGGGATCGGGCGTGGCCAAAGCCAGCGCCGAACTGGCCGAGGCGCAGCGCGAGGCGCGCCGCAACCGCGGCCTGGGCGATCTTGTCGCGACCGAAATCACCGAGCAGAGCGAAACCAAAGTTGCTGCAGCCCAAGCCGCGCTCGCCGATGCGCAAAGCGCGGTAGCGCTGGCGCAAGCTGGAGTCGCGGTGGCGCGCAGTGCGCAGGCGCTGGCCGCACTCAATCTGGATCGCACGCGCGTGCTGTCGCCGGTCGAGGGGCGGCTGTCGGACATGACGTTGCGCCCCGGTGATTATGTCACCCCGGGCAAGCCGGTCATGGCGCTGGTCGATACCGCGTCGTTGCGCATCGAGGGGTATTTTGAAGAAACCAAGCTACCCTCGGTACACCCGGGTCAGGCAGCGACCATCCATCTGATGGGGGAGGCTCGCCCGTTGCACGGCCATGTCGTGTCGATTGCGACCGCGATCGAGGACCATGATCGGGCGGCCAGCCCGTCGCTGCTGCCCGCAATCAATCCCAATTTCAGCTGGGTGCGGCTGGCGCAACGCGTGCCGGTGCGCATCGCGATCGACAACGCGCCCGCCGATATCGCGCTGATCCCCGGGCGCACGGCGACAGTGACGCTCGATATGGATCGGGAGCGTCGCCAGTGAACTGCGCTGGACCGATCCGCGCTGCACCGATCCGAGTGGGGCTGGGCATTACGGCCGCGTTGGCCATATCCGGCTGTGCGGCAGTCGGTCCCAATTATCATGTCCCGCCCGGCGCTGCGGCCAATGCGCCGGCGGCCAAAGCGGCGTTTCAGGAGGTGGGGCAGGGCACGCAGTCCGATCCACTGCCACCGCGCTGGTGGCATCTGTATGACGATCCAGTGCTCGACACGCTGGAAGAACAGGCGCTTGCCGCCAACACCGATCTGCGCATCGCGGGCGCCAATCTGGCGCGGGCTCGCGCGATTGTCGACGTCGCAAACGCCGCGAAGGATCCTGATTTCAGGGTGTCGGTCGAAGTCGAACGCGCGCGTCTGTCGGGCGAATCGTTTCTGCTGGCCGAGCCCTTGCCCGTGGCCAATTTGGGGGATCTAAACGCCGGGGTGCGGTATCAGATCGACTTGTTTGGCCAGATTCGTCGCTCGGTCGAGGCCGCGCGCGCCGACGAAGCCGCGAGCGAGGCAACCGTGCGCGCGGTCAAAGTGACGCTGGCCGCCGAAGTTGCCCGCGCCTACCTGACGCAATGCGCGGCGGGCGAGGCGCTGGCGATTGGCAGTGAGGCGATTGCGGTCGATACCCGCGCGCTGGATATCGCGCGGCAGCTGTTGGCCGCCGGGCGCGCTGGCAAGGGCGATGTCACGCGCGCCGAGGGGCGGCTGGCGCAAGTGACGGCCATGGTTCCGGCGCAACGCGCACGGTCTCGCGCCGCGCTGTATCGGCTGGCGTTCCTGATGGGCAAAGCGCCAGCGGATGGCCCGCACACGGCGTGCGCCACGATTCCCGCGATTGCCCGGGTTTTGCCGGTGGGCGACGGCGCTGCACTGATCGCGCGGCGGCCCGATGTGCATGTGGCGGAACGGCAATTGGCCGGAGCGACCGCGCGGATTGGCGTGGCGACGGCGGCGCTGTATCCGCAAATCGGCATCGGCCTGTCGGGCGGGTCGTTCGGTTTCCTGAAGGATCTGGGCATGGCGGCGGCCAATACCTGGTCGATCGGCGGGTTGCTGCAATGGTCGATCCCCGGCGGCGGTGCGCGCGCGCGGGTGCGCGGTGCGAATGCCGATGCCGATGCGGCGCTGGCGCGGTTTGATGGCACAGTGCTGTCGGCCTTGCGCGAAACCGAAACCGCGCTGGCCGTTTATGCAGAGGATCACAATCGCGCGCTGGCGCTGAACCAGGCGCTGGCCGCCGCGCTGCGCGAATCCAACGAAACCCGCCGGTTGCGCGCCGCCGGACGGATTCCGTTGCTCGCCTCGATCAGCGCGGCGCAAAACACGCTGACTGCGCGGTCGGCGCAAACCGGCGCGCGCGAAGCGATCGCGCTGGATCAGGTCAATGTGTTCCTGGCGCTTGGCGGCGGCTGGTAATTGACGTTCAGGCGAAAAAAGCCGGGCGCAGAACAGTATTTATCAGGCCGGCAGGGCATTCGCCTGTGCAATTGATCCTTATACCGCTGCGCTGGGCTTGGCCGTGCGCGCGAACGTGACTGGATCGACGCTGGTCAGGCCGCGCTGGGCCTGGTGGGCGCGCAGGGCACTTTGCTGGTCGAGGGGCGCTTTGCCCGTGCGCATGTATTTGTGCGCGCGATCGCCAGTTTGCGACCCGATCTGGCGGTCTATGTCGCGCATGCCGATCCCGATGTGTCATTCGGCGCGCTGCGGCTGGTCGATCCGGCGCTAGCCTCGTCTGGCGGGTTGTCGTGTGTGATGCCGCTTGACCACGATCTTGAACCATACAGGATGGTCGGGACTGCCGCAGTGGCAGCGCAGGAGAGTGCCAAAATGACCTATGTCGCATGATCATCGCCTCCATCCCCGATTTTCGCGAGGCCGCACGGCGACGCCTGCCGCATTTCCTGTTCGAATACATCGACGGTGGCAGCTATGCCGAAGTCACTTTGGGGCGCAATATCGCTGACCTGGCAGCGATCGCGTTGCGCCAGCGGGTGTTGCGCGACATTTCGCGCATCGATACATCGACCGAATTGTTCGGGGTGAAGCAGGCTCTGCCGGTGGTGCTGGCGCCGGTCGGCCTGGCCGGGCTGAACGCGCGGCGCGGCGAAGTGCAGGCGGTGCGCGCAGCCAATGCCGCCGGGGTGCCGTTTACGCTGTCGACCGTCGGGGTCTGCCCGATTGCCGAAGTCGCGGCGGCATCGGATCGGCCGTTCTGGTTTCAGCTGTATATGATCCGCGACCGCGCCTTTATGAAGGATTTGCTGACCCAGGCGCGCGACGCGGGATGCAGCGCGCTGGTGTTCACTGTTGACCTGCCAGTGCCGGGTAGCCGCTATCGCGATATCCGATCCGGCCTGTCGGGCGCTCCGGGGTTTGTGGGCGACCTGCGGCGGCTGGCCCAGGTGGCGATGCGGCCCGATTGGGTGTGGGATGTCGGGCTGATGGGTCGGCCGCACCATCTTGGCAGTGTCGCGCCAATGCTGAAGGGCAAAACCGGGCTCAGCGATTTTCTGGCGTGGATGGGACGCAATTTCGATCCGGCGATCACTTGGGCCGATCTGGCCTGGATCCGGTCCGAATGGGACGGGCCCCTGATTGTAAAAGGCATTCTCGATCCCGACGATGCGCGTCAGGCGGCCGATCACGGTGCCGACGGGATCGTCGTGTCCAATCACGGTGGGCGGCAATTGGATGGCGTATTGTCATCGGCGCGCGCGTTGCCGCCGATCGCCGATGCGGTGGGCGATCGGGTGACGGTGCTGGCCGATGGCGGGGTGCGGTCGGGGCTTGATGTCGCGCGGATGCTGGCGCTGGGTGCGCGCGGGGTCATGCTTGGACGCGCGTGGGCTTATGCGCTTGGCGCGGATGGCGAAGCGGGCGTGACCAAAATGCTGAAGCTGATCGCGGCCGAATTGCGCGTCGCAATGGCGCTTGGCGGGGTCACGCGGATTGATCAGATCGACCGTTCGGTACTCGCACTTCCAGTAGACTGATCGGCGGCGGCACCATGGCGTTTCAGATGTGCCCGTATCTGGCGGGGCTCGACCTGCCAGTGCTGACCAATTCGCTGCATATCGTCGATGCGCCATTACCCCGGCCCGGCACGCGTATGCTGGTGCCATCGGGCACGGTGTTTAGCGAACAGAATATCAATCTGGTCCCGACGGGCGAGGATTCCCTGCCGCGCTTTCACGCGGCGCGCCTGGTCATGGGCGCCGCCGCACGCCGGTTGCTGGCGCGCGCCGACGAAGTGATCGTGTCTGATCGTGTGTGGATTGGACGAAGTGGACATATTGATCGCCGATGCCGGCATTGCCGACGCCAAGATGGTGCGCGATGCCGGGGTGCATCTGGTGATCGCGGACTAGAGCCCCATCAAGGTCTTGACCGCTGCAACCGCTGCCGCGTTCAGCGCGACCGCTTCGGCTTCGCTCGCACCTTCGGTATAGCACCGCAATTCGGGTGCATTGCCCGATCCGCGCAAGTGAATCACGCCGCCGCGTGCAAAATGCGCGCGTACCCCGTCGGTCTGGTCGATCGATAACGCGTCGCCCGCAAATGCGCCAAACAGCCGGGTCTGGACGGCTGTCCCGCCGTCTACCAACTGGCCAAACAGGCTCTTGCTCGCTTCGGGTGGAAATGGCACCACACGGTCCGAATAGGTGAATCGTTGTGGCAGGTCGGCCAATTGCGCCGAAACGCTGGGTGCTTTGGCGGCCAGCACTTCCAGCATCGGCAGCACCGCATCGCGCGTGGGCAGGGCCACGGTCATGCCCGTTTTGCCCGGGATCGCGCTGCCCAGCAGGAACCCGCCATTGGCCTCATAACCCACGACGCACGCCGATCCGGCGGCGAGTTCGGCGATCATCGCGCTGATCACATAGGGCGATCCGATGCGCGTGCGCACCACGTTGCCAAACCGGC